>JBARKD010000206.1:0-7114 GCA_049800615.1 Acidobacteriaceae bacterium
ACGCCAGAAAGGGCGACCTCGCGGGCGCGGAGAAACTCCTTCGACAGGCCCTGGAAGACGATCCGCAATATAAAGAAGGGCACCTGAATCTTGGACTGATCTTTGCTCAACAAGGCAAGTTGCCAGAGGCCGAGCAGGAACTCGACAAAGCCGTCGCTCTGGCCCCTGAGGATGCGAACACTCTTTCCACGGTTGGAAAAGCCAAGGCGCAGATGGGCAAGATGAGGGAAGGGATCGCGCTGCTTCGCAAGGTGGTGGCGCTGCGGCCCGATCTGGCTGCAGCCCATCTGGACCTCGCGCTTGCTCTGGCCGACAGTTACAACCTGCCCGCGGCACTTGTGGAAACCAACGAGGCGGTGCGCCTTGCTCCCCAGTCCGGGGTTGCCCACTTCTATCGCGGCCGGGTTCTGTATGACCTGGGGCGCATGAGCGAAGCAGAGCCCGAGTTCGAGACTGCCCGCACCTTGGTTCCGCAAATGCCGGAGCCGCGATATCTTCTGGCCCTCATCGAGAAGCAGGAAGGTAAGTTCTCTGTCGCCGCCGGGCTGCTCCAGGAAACGGTCAAGCTGCAGCCGCGTAACGTGATGGCGTGGTATTTGCTCGGTCAATGCCTGGAGCAGCAGTCTGAGACCGAGAAAGCGGTGGCGGCGTGGCGGCAGGCCATCGCCATCGATCCGAACTTCAGCCAGGCGCTGTTCGGCCTGGCCCATGCCCTGCGGTCGTCCGATGCCGCCGAATCCGACAAGTTCATGGCTCGCTACGTGGAGATTCAGAAGCAGCGGCACATCCTGGACAATGCAGGAACCCTGGCCAATAACGGTGTGGTCGCAGCCTCCGGTCATGACTGGCCCGAAGCCACTCGCCAATTGAAAGCCGCCATTGCGGAGTGTGGCGACTGCGCGGTCAAAGGCGACCTTCATAAGAAGCTTGGCCTGATTGATTGCCAGGCCGGCGACCTCAACAACGGGGAAAAGGAGCTGCTGGCCGCCAAAGCACTCAAGCCGTCGGATCCGGAAATTCAGCGCGCGCTGCAGCTTATCGCTGAGGTGAGAAAGCAGCACTCGGCTTCCGTCGCGGAAAAGGCGTATTAGTGCGGCCCATTCGCAGTCTTCTCCCGCTTGCTGTCCTCGCGGCCCTGGCAGCAGGTCTGCTCGTCGAGGTAAAGGTGCTTCCGCAAATGGCCTCGGGTAATGCCAAAGATCAGCCGCTGCGCCCTCTTCCCCCCGGCATGAAAGCGCCCAAGGTTGATTACCGCGATATAGGCGCGCAGGCCGGGCTCAGCGCAGAGGTCATCTCGGGCGAACTGGATCAGACGTACATCGTGGAAAACACGGGGACTGGCGTGGCTATTTTCGATTACGACAACGACGGCCTCCCCGACATCTTCCTGGTGCAGGGTGACCGGCTGCACAATGAGGGCTCGCCATTGACGCCGCACCTGTATCACAACCTCGGGGGCCTTCGATTCGAGGACGTCACCGCCAAAGCCGGCATCGGCCACCTGGGCTGGGGGCAGGGCGTCTGCGCGGGAGATGCGGACAACGATGGCCACGTCGATCTCGTTCTGACCCAGTGGGGGCACAACGTTTTCCTGCACAACCTGGGAAATGGCACCTTTCGCGACGAGACCAAGGAGCGTGGTCTTTACCGGCCGGAATCGCGATGGAGCACGGGATGTGCCTTCATCGATTACGACCGCGATGGCTACCTCGATCTGGCAGTGGCCAACTACGTCGACTTCAAAGCGCAGGACTCGCCCCGGCCGCGCACGCAGAGCGGCTGCAATTGGAAAGGCATGCCCGTTCCCTGTGGTCCGCGCGGACTCAAAGGGGAGACGATGACCCTCTACCACAACAATGGGCATGGGCATTTTGTCGAGGTCACGAAGCAGGCGGGAATCGAGACGCCGCCTGAGTATTACGGATTCACGGTCTTGACCGGCGACTTCGACAACGATGGCTGGCCCGACATCTTCATTACCTGCGACTCCACCCCGAGTCTGTACTTCCACAACAAGCACGACGGGACATTTGAAGAGATGGGTCTGGGCAGCGGACTTGCCGTGAACGAGGACGGCCGCGAGCAGGCCGGCATGGGAGCCACCACCGCGGACTACGATGGCGACGGACGGCTCGACATTTTCAAGACCAATTTTTCCAATGACACCGATACGCTTTATCGAAACCGCGGAAATAATACTTTCGACGATGCCACCAGCGCCGCAGGTCTTGCGGTGCACACCGAGTACGTGAAATGGGGCACCGCTTTCCTGGACTTCGACAATGACGGATGGCCCGACCTGTTCATCGTCGACGGCCACGTGTACCCGTTCGTAGAGAAGTACAACCTGGGAGAAGAGTTCAAACAGGCGCGGCAATTGTTCTGGAATCGCGGCGACGGCCAGTTCTTCGATATGTCCTCTACGGGCGGGCCGGGTATTACGGCCAAACATGCGTCTCGCGGTATTGCTGTCGGCGACCTCGATAACGACGGCTCGGAGGAGATTGTTGTGGTTAATTTATTCGAGACTCCTTCCCTGCTGAAAAACTTCGGCCCCAAAGGCAACGCGCTGCTCATCCGCGCCGTAACCGCTTCCGGCCGAGACGCCGTTGGCGCGCGATTGACGCTGTCCGTCGGTGGAAGGAAGGAGATCGACGAAGTGCGCAGCGGCGGATACCACATCTCCCAGGGAGATTTTCGCGTGCACTTCGGCATGGGCCATGCGACAAAAGCGGATCTCACGATCCGGTGGCCTGACGGGCCGGTAAACAATGTGGAGACCATCTCAGGTGTGGACGCCAATCAATGGATCGTGGTTCGGCAGGGGCGTGGCATTGTCGAGCGCCATCCCCTGGCGCACGACACTCCATAACCGCGAAAGACGCGCCATGCTAAAAAGTCACGGCCCGTGAGGGCAACGCGGAATGGAAGCTGCAGCGTGCCGGGGAAAATCGCTGTCCTGCGATAACGCTATTAGTAAACGGTAACTGTATCGTTGACATCGGGCAGGGCCGATTGCTATGATCGGCCCTGCCTTGGCGACGCGGTGTGCTCACGGACCGGGCCGCTTCGCATCTCCCCTAGGAGCGAGCCGTGCAACGACGTGATTTCTGCAGACTGCTGGCGACTGCCGCAGCAGCGAAAACCATTCCGGGATTTGGGCAAACGACGCAGCAGAAGCCGCCGGAATTTCCCGCCGGCTTCAACGCATACACGCAGGATTATGCCCGCTTTTGCGCTCTACCGCCCAACAAGCGAATCTTCTACAAACTGAAGGGTGACAAGATTGTCGAGGATAAGCTCGAGGAATCGACATGGAAGGCGACCGAGTGGGGCAGCGCACCGGACCTTCCTGTTCCCGGGGGATCCTGGGACGGCGTACCGATGGAGTCGCCCATTGCCGATCTCGCCGGTGAGGGTCCCTTCAAACCCACGTGGGATTCACTGCTGGAGTACGACGCGCCCGAATGGTACCGCGACGCGAAATTCGGCATCTGGGCTCACTGGAGCCCGCAGTGTGTGCCGGAGGATGGCGACTGGTACGCCCGGAACATGTATCTTCCAGACCATCCGCAGTACAAATACCACCTCGCGCATTACGGACCGCAGTCACAATTTGGATACAAGGATCTTTGTGCGCAATGGACTTTGCTGAATTGGGATGCGGACGAGTTAATCACCCGGTACAAGAAGGCCGGGGCGAAGATCTTCATCTCGCTGGCTAATCACCATGACTCGTTCGACACCTGGGATTCAAAGCACCAGCCGTGGAACTCCGGCGCACACGGGCCGCATCGCGATGTCATCGGTACATGGGCGGCAGCCGCGCGCCGGCAGGACCTGCGCTTCGGCGTTACGGTGCATCAAGGGCGCAACTGGTGGTGGTTCCAGCCCTCGCACGGAGCAGACGTCAGCGGCCCATTGGCAGGAGTTCCCTACGACGGAGATCTCACCACAGGCGAGGGCGGCGACCAGTGGTGGCAGAATTTGGATCCTCAGCTACTCTACGGCGCAAAGCATCCGTTCGATGCGCTGCCCGACGTGTCTTATGTCAAGAATTTCTACGACCGCACACGCGATCTCATCGATCAGCACAACCCCGATCTTCTCTACTTCGACAATTCCCTGCTGCCGCTTGGCTGGGGCGGGATGAACATCGGTGCTTACTACTACAACAACAACCTGCGCAGCCATAACGGCAAAATGGAAGCCGTGCTCAACGTCAAACAGGTCCCGGAGCGCCTGGCCAAGGCGCTGGTAGCGGATTACGAGCGCGGGCTGACGGCTGAAATCATGAAGTACGCGTGGCAATCGGAAACCTGCATTGGCGATTGGCACTACGATCGCGCGCTCTACGAGAAGCCGGGCGAGTACGGCGCTTATCTGCCGCCGCGCGACGTCATCCACTGGATGATCGACACGGTCAGCAAGAACGGGACCTTCATCCTCAACATTCCCGGCAGACCTGACGGCACCATCGACAGCAAAGAGATCGCGGTCCTGGACGGCATCACGGCATGGATGCAGGTCAACAGCGAGGCGATTTACGAAACGCGGCCGTGGAAGGTCTACGGAGAAGGGCCTAACAGCGTGAAGGCTGGTTCGTTCCAAGGGACGAGCGTGAACAAGTTAGGAGCCCAGGACGTGCGCTTCACGCGCAACAAGGCGAATACGATCCTCTACGCCCTGGTGCTGGGATGGCCGGCGGAGCCGATCGTGATTCGATCGCTGGGTCTGTCGGCGTCAACGCAGCCGGGCAAGGTGGCACGGGTGGAGGTTCTGGGAACCGGTGCGCAGGTCAACTGGAAACAAACGGGCGAAGGTCTGCGCGTGGAACTGCCAAAGCAATACCGGCCAACGGTAGATTATGCGGCGGCTCTGAAGATAACTCTATAACTTGTCTCATATATGGGTCCGCGGCTTCTGGTTGGACCCTGAGCCCCGCTTCGAGGGCGGGTCTCATGCGCGGCCTCTCCGAAATTTGTCTATGTATGAGACAAGTTCTGGGCTGAAACCCCGGGGCCAGCCGCTTCAATGGGCAGAGGTGTCGGAAAACCTGAGGCTGGAAGCGCGAACCACCACGCGTGGGCTGATGAAATGAGCCTTCGGCTTGGTTTGCGTCTTCTTGCGGGCAATGCGAAGAGCCACCTCGGCCGCGTATTTTCCGATACTCTCGCTGCCCTGATCCACGGATGACAGAGGTACGCGCAGGAGATCCGCATAGGAGAGATTACCGCAGCCGACGACAGCCACGTCTTCCGGAATGCGCAAACCTGCATCGAGAATTGCGCGCATCGCACCTAACGCCGATGGATCGTTGAAGCAGAAAATGCCATCGGGCCGCTTTTCCGCCGCGAGAATTTGGCGTGCCGCTTCATACCCGCCCCTTTCTCCCCGGTGATCCCCTGAGGTGCCGAGTGAAATGACGTGTCCGCGCAGCGGCGCCAGCTTGTGCGCCGCAAGAGCGCGTTTGTAACCTTTCAAACGCCCGATCGCGGTGCTGACATTGGGGCCGCGGATGTGAGCGATGCGACGGCATTGCTGTTCGAGAAGATGGGAAGTCGCGAGCATTCCGACGGCCTCGTCATCCACGCCGACAAAATGCGCATCAAGGCCCACGAAGCGGCGGTCGATCAGGACGTAGGGCGTTTTCTGCTCCTCGATCATGCGAAAGCAGTTCACGGACGATTGCGCCGACGCGACCAGGATGACATCCACACGCCGGGCCAGCAGCTGTTGAATTTCCTGAACCTCCAGTTCGGGGTCGTCATTGGACGAGGAGATCAATAGGCAGTATCCGTGCATTCGGATTTCGGCGGAGATGGCCTTGGCGATTTCCGCGAAGAATGGATGGAGCAGGTCGGGAACGACCAACCCCAGAGTCCAGGTCTGGCCGGTCACCAGTGAACGGGCCGCGAGGTTGGGCTGATAGTTCAGCTCCCGCATCCGCTTCAGGACCCGCTTGCGAGTCTCCTCACCAATATCCGGATGGTCTCGCAGGACCTTTGAAATGGTGACAACGGAAAGACCCAAGTCGTCGGCGATGTCTTTTAAGCGGGCTGCCACAAGTCGAACGGCTCCATGCCGGTTTCTACCCGCGCAAGGGGGTTACACAGAAAATGGGTAGAGTCATCGTTTACTTTAATTGTTCAGTCGCTGCGCGTCAATTCATTTCTGCCGGACGAGCGAGCGCCGGCGGCGTGCTCAACTAAGGCCAAATAAGGCCAAACGCCGAGTCGACATCCGAGAACTTGTCTCATATATGGGTCTCCTATATGGGTCTGGGGCTTCTGGTTGGACCCTGAGCCCCGCTTCGAGGGCGGGTCTCATGCGCGGCCTCTCCGAAATTTGTCTATTTATGAGACAAGTTCGAGAGTCGGGCGCTTCCGTTCTCTGCGTGTATCTTTTCCCAGGCGCAGATTCGGCCTTCATCGAAACCGAACGACGACTCCGGCGGCCAGACGAATACTATTTTGCACGTTGGTATCCGCATTCGGCAGTTGTGTACGCAGCCAGTCGGCCTCAACAACACGCAGCAAAAGACGATGCTTGACACGCAGGTCGATGCCTCCGCCAATCTGCACGGCCAGGCTGGTTGCACTGCCGGAGGCCGCACCGGCGCCGGGAAAGACGCTGTCAAAACCATTGGCTACTCCAGCCAGAGCATGGCCAAAGAGCGCATAGCGGTGATTCGCCGGCGACCACGCATAGCGCGGGCCAAAGGTTGCGGTCACCATATCCAGCCCCACCCCGGCGTTGTTGGCATTCTGCGCATGGAAGCCGGAGATGTCCGCCTCCACGCCCAAGCCGCGCCAGAATTGCCCGTCGACCTGGATGCCGCCGCCCTGCATCCAGAACCTATCGGCACGCACGACGTTGGTCAGGAGCGAGTTATAGACAACGGCCACTTCCATGCTGGGCGAGGTCAGGGACTGACCGGCATCTTGCTGCCCCCAAAGGCGCCCCCCAAATAACAAGCAAGCACAGGCAAGGAACACCCTTCCGCAAATCGTACCGCGCATTTCAAGTTCTCCTGGTTACTCGACGTTGAGGGTGAGGTTGGTGGACCGCGTAAGGGGACCGGAAGTAGCAGTCACAGTTACCGTATAGGACG
>JBARKD010000207.1:0-4933 GCA_049800615.1 Acidobacteriaceae bacterium
GGTTAAAGGAGACAGGTCGAATGTGGCTATCATTGGGCTAAATACGTGAAACTACGATTGTAACGTCGTCACGCTTACGGCAGAAGTCTCGATAGAGAACGCCGGCGATGAGGGCGGGATGGCGGCCCGCCAGTCCCGGATATTGGTCCATATTCCAACGGGTCGCCAGACCATCGGAGTGCATGATGAGTGAAGAATTCCTTTCCCAGGAATAGGAGAAATCCTGGATACGGCCTATCGAATGTCCGAGCGTTCCGTTCATTGAAACCATGCTGCGCGTTTTGCGGCCGTCATAGATGGCGCCCGCAATATTGCCGACGCCTGCATATTTGACAACTGCCTTGTCATGGAGGACTTCCGCGATCGATACAGCGGCGCCGCGCGTCTTTGCCAGAGCCAAATGGGCGTCGGTGAGAATCCGGACCGGTGACAGATGGGGAGCCTCCCGAAAGACCCTGATTGCTTCCCCGGCCGCTTCGGCGGCGGAGGGCCCGTGGCCCAGGCCGTCAGCGACGATGTAGATGCTGCGGTCTTGACTGTAGTGAACGCTCCAGGCATCGCCGCATTGGGTTTCGCCGGACATGGCGAGGGAGACGGCTCCCGCGACATAGTCGCTGGAAGACTGGCTGGCGGTGGGCGATTCCCGAACGACCCGGGCAAGCAAAGCCGTTCCGCCGCCGGATGAGGAATAAATTTGCAGAGCGTTGGCCAATCGTGAGATCGCTCCCAAGCCCTGACCTGCTGTACCCGCGGTCGAATAGCCGTCCTCGAGAGATAGCCCAACGTCCGCGATCCCCTTTCCATTGTCAAGTGCCAAGACGTCTATGCCGGCATCGTCTCGAAATCGCCAGGGAAGCAGAAGGAGCTCGCCGCGTTCCGCATGGGCCGCGATGTTGGCCGCAGCTTCGGTCACGACGATCGCCAATTGGCCTTGGCGGAGCTCCCCGAAGTCCATAAGGTTGGCCAGCGCCAAAGCCTGGCGTCGTGCATGACCTGTCTGGCTCGAATCCATCAGACTGATAGGGAGCGCCACGCTCGGAGGCAAAATCACTTCCATCGGATTACGGTGACGGTCGTGCCTGCGCCCGGAGCCGTCTTGATCTCAAATTCGTTCACCAAGCGCTTGCTTCCGCCCAGCCCCAACCCCATCCCCTGTTTGGTGGTGAAGCCGTCGGTGAGCGCCTGCTTCACGTCTAGGATGCCGGGACCCTTGTCGGAGAAGGTAAGCCTCAGACCTTTTCGGGTGCCGTTGCTCACCTCGGCGATTTCCAGCTCGCCTCCGCCGCCATGTTCCAGGGTATTCCGACCGAGTTCGCTGGCGGCGGTAACGATCTTGGTCTGATCCACCAGGCTTAGTTTCAAGCCGATCGACCAGGCGCGTACTCTCTGGCGCACAAACACCACATCGGAAGAATCTTTGATGGGGAGTACTTCAGCCTTTTGGGGTATCTCCGTCATCGTACTCATCCTCAGCGTAGGCCGCCGCAGTCTGTTGGAGGAATTGCATCCCGGATTCCACGTTGAGCGCGGTACGGATGCCGGGCAGCGACATCCCAAGTTCCACCAGCGTAATCGCGACTGCCGGCTGCATACCCACAACGACGGTTTCCGCGTCGAGGACCCTGGCCATCGATGCGATGTTGGCCAGCGTTCGACCTATGAAAGAGTCCACGATTTCCAGAGATGAGATGTCGATCAACACTCCACGCGCCCCTACCTCGGCGATCCTGTTCGTCAGATCGTCCTGGAGAGTCAGCGCCAACTTGTCATGCATGTCGACCTGGATGGTGACAAGAAGGAAGTTGCCCATCCGCAAGATTGGTATGCGTTCCACTGCTCATTGCTCCCGAGGGGTCGATGCTGTGGGACCGTTCAACTTGGCAACACGCGTGACTACCCGTCCGCTGCGTTCGAGGGCTAAGCGGAAGGCGTCGGATAACCGAGCCTTGGTAATCACGTCCTGGAGGTTGATGCCGAGATGAACGATCGTCTGCGCAATCTGTGGCCGGATGCCGCTCAAGATGCATTCGGCACCCATCAGTCGGGCGGCAGTGATGGTTTTAAGCAGGTGTTGAGCCACCAGCGTATCTACGGTCGGCACGCCGGTAATGTCGATGATCGCGAAACGGGAGTTGGTATGGACGATCGCCTGCAAGAGAGACTCCATCACCACTTGAGTCCGTGCGCTGTCGAGCGTGCCGATCAGCGGAAGCGCGACAATTCCATCCCAAAGCATCACCACCGGCGTGGAAAGCTCCAGCATCTCTTCTTGCTGCCGCTGGATTACCTGATCGCGCCCACGAATGTAGCTGTCGGTCGTATGCAGTGCGAGTTTGTCGAAGAAGTCGTCGGCGGTGGAGATATCCGAGAATAGTTGGTTGGCGTCAGTTCCACGCTGTTTCCGAATCAACCCGAAAACAGGAGGCTTCAAGGACATCACGAACGTAGCAGTTTCGGATGGTGTAAATCCCTGAACCGCTCGCGAAGCCGACAAGCTCGCGAGCAGATCTTTCAGCGGCTGCCAGGGAGGTGAATTCAGATCATCCAGAGAAGTTTCGTTGGAAACGGCGCAAATCGTAGAGAGTATTTCAACCGCCTGGGTTTTGAGTTCCCGCTCATCAATCAAATCGCGCCTGCGAATTCCGCTCTTGATACCCTGCAACCACTCTTCCAGAAGCGCATCCTGATTTTTCTGGATAGCCTCTAATATTTTTGCCAATGCACACCCCATCATCCAGTTCGATAACCTATATCGAGCCGTCTGATTCTACAGCAACCTGTAGGTTTCGTCGAAGAGCCATTACCTCGTTGCGGTCTGTAAATAGCCCTGGGTACCAACGCGGAGTGCGAGGTACTTTTTCCAACTTTGTGATGTGAGTGTCGTCAAATGGCGCGAGCACCTTATAGATGATTTCCGCTTTCGGCGTAGCCGCGCGGGAAACGGCCGCAACCTTGATTCCCGAGCCCCTTTTAATCCCGAACTCGATTGTAGGTTGCCGGACTGAGAACATGCGGCAACGGATTGGCGGCCCACGTTCATAGGATTCTCGAGCCACTGCGTTCGAGGCCTTGAATGGACATCCAAAGTCATTGGAGCAGATGCAGCTCAATGCTTCTTGAAATACTGTACCTCCCGCTCATGCTGCTTTGCTTTCTCAAGCGTGTCGAACGTGCCGAGATTGCGTCGTTTTCCTGTGGATTCGCTCTTCTTTCGCGAATACAGACGATATTCGCCGGATTTGAGTTTACGGATCATAACTGGTGGATGCAGAGAGAAGGACTGGCGCCGCCTGGAAAGCTTGAATCCACATTGTCTCCAGCCGCATGGCCACGTTCGGGGTACCTGGCGGTCCGACTAGCTCGCACTTCCACTTCTTCAGTAATGTTCGCATTTACGAATGGATTCGGCGGGTGCAAGAGGGAAGACCTTCGCTTGTTAATGGCTGCCGTGTTGCATGGTCAGCAGATCTCCAACGTCATCGACGGAGACGTCATTCTGGATGATTTGTTTCATGCGTTTGATTCTGGCGCGATTGGTCCTTTCCCCAACCAGCAATGCCCCCCTCTCACGTCCCAGGAAAACTGCCACCGAAGCCAGCAACACTCCAACCAAAGGGCCGAGCATCGCTTAAAAAGTACCGTGCTATTCAGGGATCCCCCGGATGACCCAGAGGGATACCGGAAAAAATGGTCGTTTGCGCTTACGCGACTACATCGAGTCCTCTGGAAATCGGGGCAAGCGGCATTACACGACAGTCTGTGATTTGGTGATATGGAATGCCCACCTAACTCCCTTAGTGCGAGTTACTCTAACGACATCTGGCGAACTTGGGGGCCCGACGAGACACCGAAGGCGTGCAGAGCGTCCGCCCTGGCCCAGGTTCATTGTCCGTGCTGGGTCGAGAGCGGTGAAACCCTCTTCTGGCGCAATATGGCGCTATGCATTCGCATCTTGCTGCTTTAGAGTCAATGGTTTTTCGTTACGTCTCCAAGACTGGAGGTCTACAAATGCCTGCCACCAAAGGAAGTTACTCCCAGTACTTTTATCGCCGAAATGCCGATAACACAACTGATACGATTTGCGGGTTCTGCTTTCTGACCATTGCCTCCGCCGAGACTGAGGCAGACCTTCATGCGAGAGAATCTGTTCATCGATGCAATCAGGAGGACATCCTAGTCGATTCGAGAGATACCCCGACATGGCAAGGGCAGGCATCTTCAAGATGAGGAGGACGGTCTAATGCCAGCAAAAGAAGCCATCAGACGCTGAACCTGCTGTGTAAGAAGCAAAGTCACCGTCGACAGCCGTGAGAGAAATCTCGCACCTCATCCCGGGCGAAGAGTTTCTGGAGATCGCTACGGTGCCCGCCATAAAGGCGGTTGAAACTAACGGAAAAGAAGGCTTGCGCGACGCTGCGAAGAACGCTGCTAGGACTCGTGCCAACAGCAATGCTGCATAACACATTTTCCGAGACTGTGAGAAATGAAGATCCTGAGCCTGAATCCTGGTGGCAATTCGCTCAAGGCAGAGGTTGTGGAGTGTCACGTGGGACAGCGTTATGCCTTCGAAGGACGTGCGCTGCTGAGCGTCAGTATCGAAGGGATCGGCAAAGCCTCCGAGATTTCCGTACTGAACAACAAGAAAAAAGTCGCCACCGAGCCGATTTCGGCCGCGAGTTATGAGGAAGGCACCGCCAGCTTATTGCGATGGTGGGAGAGCCGGGCAGATCTGCCGCAAGCGCCTGCCATGGACGCGGTAGCCGTGCGCGTTGTGCATGGCGCGCGTGATTTCGATAGGCCTGCTCTCGTGGATCAGCTCATCATCGATAAAATCGAGCAATTCGAGAAGTTGGCGCCTTTGCACAATAAGAGCTCGGTCGAGGTCTTGGCGGCGCTCCGTGACCGACTTCCGAGAGTGCCGATATATGCAATC
>JBARKD010000208.1:0-6330 GCA_049800615.1 Acidobacteriaceae bacterium
GCGTTATGAAGCGCGGCCGCGGGCGAATGCTAAAGCTTCGGCATGACCTTTGAGCGCCTCTTCCCGTGTACTGTGGCGTCGCTGGTATTGATCGTGAGGAGCGCTGTGGGTGTCGTCCAGAGAGATCGAAGTCGGAGGTGCAATACTTCCGAAACTCGCCTTTGGATGGCCTCGCCTGGAAACCATTGGCGCCCCTAAGAGGAAATGGCCGAGTAGCCGGTCAACGCCTGGCATGCATCACCCAGGGGCTTGCTGGAGGCGGTCACGCGGGAAAAAGGCACCCCGAAAGAATAGCCTCCCCAAGATGAAGTTCGGCATACCTGACCTCCAGCACTCGAAGGCAGGCGTGTTGCGAAGCCTCCCTTCGCCCGACTGGAGACGGGGCTGCCCGCACGCAATTCATCAAATTCTCACAGGCGCGCTTGATATACGACTTCATTGGTCTTATATTAGCTAGGGCTGTTCCTTGGTTTGGCCAGGGAAGCTTGACCAGGGAAACTTGTTCAGACGATATGCGACCGAGTCGCAACTAAGATTCGCGCTGCTTTCTGCCGCAAGCTGGCCAACATAGGATCTTCGCTTTTGGCACGGACGGATAAGACAGAACTAAACGGATTCTCTATGGAATCGGGCCCAAAACATCATTCCTCATGCGACCGTGTCGCAACTGGAGATTATGCTCAAACGATACGCGCTGATGAACGAAGTCGAGGCTCAGGGAATTCGCCTGACGGCGCAGCGTCGTGCCCTTATTGAGACCATCCAGGAAGCGACCAGCCACCTTGATGCCGCAAGCCTGTTGGAGCTGGCGCGCAAGCGCGATCCGAACATCAATCGCGCCACAGTCTACAGAACCCTCGAACTACTCAAACGCATGGGAATGATCGATGAACTGGACCTTATGCACCTTAATGGAGAGAAGCATTACTACGAGGTCAAAACTCGGAAAGATCATTTGCACCTCGCGTGCTTCCATTGCGGAGAGATCAACGAATTCGCCAGTGCGACGTTCGAACGATTGAAGCAGGAGATCGCCGCGGTGAATGAGTTCGAGATTCAGGCGATGCGGCTGGAAGTTGGAGGGCTTTGCAAGAAGTGCACAGCGATGCGGAAAGGCCATCTGCAATAACGAATTAAGGCCAGATCCCCGCGGAACTCTTGGCGGAGATTGCGAGGATCTGGAGCCACAGCTAATTAAACCGCGGGCTGCCTTCAATATAGGGTCGTTGCCCGCAAAATTTCAACTTTCGTCTGCGCCGGCGGTTTGGCCGCTGCACGGACGGTGAATTGTGTCCTTTGTGGGGCGAGGCGAATGAAGCGTGTAGCGATTCCTCTGTCGTTATCGGACAGAGTCTTTATATCGGTTACTCTTTTACCCTTTCTGCTGACAGCACTGGGCCATTCTCAAACCCAGCGCACGTATCAGAGTAAGTATCAGAGTAGGTATCCAGGCCGCGGCGCCGTCTCTGCACAGGATTTCGCCAGGCTCACCTCTCCCGCCGCCATCGGAACGAGCGCTGCCGATCAGGTCTGCGCCCGATATACCACCGGGTCCGTGGTCTCCGATCCGCCGGTGCTGCAGAGCCAAAACGGCGTGCTCGAAGTCACGATCGGATTTCATACCGTAACCGATTCGCTGGGACTTGTTCGCTACTGCTATGTAACCAACACGGGCTTGGAATCACCCGCGCTCATCGTTAATCCCGGCGACATCCTCATCATTCACTTCCAGAACGACTTGCCGGCGGGATCAGCTGCCGGCAGCAGCGGCAGCATGGCGGGCATGAAGGTGACGCTGTCGGCGAAGGATTCACGGACAACCAGTACCAGTTCCGCCTGTAACGGCGCCATGGGGACGAACGTCACCAACATTCACTACCACGGGACCAACATAGCCCCGGTTTGCGGGCAGGATGAAGTGATCCATACGCTCGTTCAACCAGGACAGAGCTTCGACTACAACGTAACCATTCCGACGACTGAACCGCCTGGACTCTACTGGTACCATCCCCACCCGCACGGCATCTCCGAAGGACAGGTGCAAGGGGGAGCTACCGGCGCATTGATCGTCGAGGGTCTGCAGAATGTCGTCCCCGCGCTGGCCGGCCTGCCCGAACACACCTTTGTTATCCGGGACCAGGTGCTGCCGGCGTCAGAAGCGAACGATGAAAACATCCCCGCCTGGGATCTGTCGATCAACTACGTTCCGGTCACCTTTCCGGGCTACACGCCTGCCGTGATTCAGACCGACCCTGGCCGGCAGGAATTGTGGCGCGTGGCCAACACCGCTGCCGACACCATTCTCAATCTCCAATACCTGGTGAATGGAACCGCCAAGTCCATGCAGGTGTACGCCATCGACGGGTATCCGCTCTCTTCCGGGGCGGGCGCCAGCCAGACCACCATTCAACTCGGTCCTGGGGCCCGTGCGGAGTTTGTTGTAATCACGCCCAACGTCGGCGACCAGGCGCAATTGGTCACGCAATACCAGAACACGGGCCCGGATGGAGATTTCGATCCGCAACGGCCCATCGCGAATATCGTGAGCCAGGCTGGAGTGGAGGAATCAACTGTGCCGGGTACTTCCGTCGCACGGCATATGCCGTCCCGCGTCACCCCTGTGAGCCACGCGACCCTGTACGGCGGTTTAGGCAGCCTGACGCCCACGGCACAACGCAATCTGTATTTTTCAGAGGTCCTGCTGAATCCGTCAGACCCCGAAAGCCCCACCACCTTTTACATCACCGAAGAAGGCCACACCCCAACTGTCTTCACCATGGATCAGGAGCCAAACATCGTAGTGCATGCGGGCACGGTCGAAGACTGGACGGTGGAGAACCAGGCGGGTGAAGACCACGTCTTCCACATTCACCAGCTTCATTTCCAGGTGATGGCCATCGACGGCCAGCCGATCAACGATCCCGCGCTGCGCGACACCATGGACATCCCCTATTGGAGCGGCACAGGACCGTATCACAGTATTACGGTCCGCATGGACTTCAGCGATCCCAATGTACTCGGCAATTTCGTCTATCACTGTCACATTCTCGAGCACGAAGACGGCGGAATGATGGGCGAGATCCAGATCCTTGCCGCCGGCTCTGCTGCCGCCGCCACCGTGTCCTCTTCTGCTTCGAGCATCGCGCCCAACCAAAACGTCACCCTGGCTGCGACAGTATCGGATGCCGCCACCGGCCAGCCAGCTCCTACAGGATTCGTGCAGTTCCAATTGAATGGAGTGAATGTGGGCGATCCCGCGCCCATTACCTCGGGAAAGGCTACTCTGGCCACCGCGGTCAATGGAAGCGTCGGAAGTAACACTCTGACCGCATTCTACGAGGGTGATGCTACCTACACCGAGGTGACCTCATCCTCCATCCCGATTACCGTCTCGCAGTTCGGCCTGGCTTCCCCTGGTGCAACCGCAGCCCTGGGATCGGCGGCCATCGCCAATGTAGCAGTGAACGTTGCCAATAACTACACCACCCTTATCAATCTCACCTGCACCCTGCCCGCCAACCTCGGCGAAGGCGCCTGCTTCATCAACCCAACCACCACTAGCAACACGGCACAAACGCAGCTTACGGTGAACACCACGCCGGCTCACCCGGCTGGCAGCCGGCTGAACGGACGTCCTGGATGGCTGGCGGCGGGAGGAGGGGCAAGCCTCGCCGGCCTTGTTCTCCTGATCCTGCCCCGGCGCAAATGGCGAAACATGGCACTGGGCATGCTCGCAGTAATGGCAGCCGCTTGCAGTCTCATGGGATGTGGCGGCGCAGGAAAGACCGATCCCGGCACGGCCAAGGGAACGTACATGGTGGTCGTCACCGGCACAGCGGGAAGCGGGACATCTCAGTATCAGACCAGCGTCAACGTTCCCATAACCATTCAGTAATGGTTTTGCCACTTGGTTGCAGCAAGAGAAAGAGTGTGAAGAAAAGGTCATGTCGAGCAGCGCGG
The DNA here is from genome assembly GCA_049800615.1 of Acidobacteriaceae bacterium. Classification (GTDB taxonomy): domain Bacteria; phylum Acidobacteriota; class Terriglobia; order Terriglobales; family Acidobacteriaceae; genus PALSA-350. Next base: position 3,961 of record JBARKD010000208.1, read on the forward strand.
TTCGTTGGTTGAGCGGTTTTGGAAAAGCAGTTTCGAGTGCCGTACTCTTATCCGCGGCTCTGCTATGGGCGAGCGTCGGTGGAACCATCTCCGGCACCGTGAGGGACCCGTCGGGAAGCGTCATTGCCGGCGCAAATATCACCGTCAAAGAGGCAAATACCGGTTTCTCTTACAAGAAACGCACCGACAGCAAGGGTTTTTACACTTTTCTGGCCCTGCCCGTCGGCCACTATGTGCTGGCCGTCGCGGCTCCCGGATTTAATGGATACGAGCGCAAGGCCATTGTTCTCGATACCAACGCCGCGCTCACTTTCGATGTCTCGCTTGAAGTCGGCAACGTATCCCAGAACGTCACCGTCAACGACAACACGCTGCATGTCGAAACCACCAGTACGCAAATGGGCCAGGTGATCACCGCCCGTCAGATGTCCGCGGTTCCCCTCGACGGTCGCAGCTACACCGACCTCCTGGCCCTGCAACCCGGTGTCGCTCCCCAGACCGCCATCACCAACACCACTGTGCAGGACGTGGGCGCTACCATACTCAATCCTTCCGGCACGCTCAATCCTGGAAATCTCTCTGTCAATGGACAGCGGGAGACGGCGAATTATTTCAGTGTGAACGGCAGCGACGTGGAAGAGGATATGAATGCGGGCACGGCTGTCATCCCCAACCTCGACGCCATCGCCGAGTTCCGAATTATCACCAGCAACTTCGACGCGGAGTATGGCGAGTACAGCGGCGGCCAGATCAGCGTTATCACCAAATCCGGCGGTAACGCGTTTCATGGTAATGCCTTCGATTTCCTGCGCAACACAGACCTGGATGCGCGCAACTACTTCTCGCCCACCCGCGGCGCATTCCGGCAGAACCAGTTCGGTGGCACACTGGGTGGTCCGATTCGCCACGACAAGCTCTTCTTCTTTCTCGACTATCAGGGCACGCGGCAAACCCAGGGCATTGATACCGGAACGATCGCCGTACCTTCGAACGCGGACCGTGCCGGCAACCTCTCGGATTTCACGACCGGCCTCGGGGGCAACCAACTGGCTGGCATCGTCAGCGGCCCCTCTTTCGCGAATATCCTGACGCAGAAGCTTGGGTATCAGGTAGCGTCTGGGGAGCCGTACTATCTGCCCGGTTGTACCTCGAACTCGACCTGTGTTTTCCCTAACGCGGTGGTTCCGCAGACGGCCTGGTCGCTCCCGGCGCAACGCATGCTGCAATATATACCGGCGCCCAATACTGCCCAGGGCACCTTTGCCACATCCTCCTACAACCAGACGGTGCGTGACGATAAGGCGGGCGCACGAGCTGACGCGAATACACGATGGGGATTGATGTCGGCTTACTACTTCGTCGACGATTTCAATCTTGTTAACCCTTATCCGGTCGCGCAGAGCGGCGCCAACGTTCCAGGTTTTTCCGCGTTGACGACCGGTCGCGCGCAGCTTTTTGCCCTGAGCAACACGAAGAGCTTCGGAACGACGATGATCAACGAGTTGCGCCTCAGCTACATGCGTAATAACACGAATCTTGGCCAGCCTATCGGGGGCCGCGGCGTGAGCCTGGCTTCGCAGGGATTCGTGAATGCGGACGGAAGCGACAGCATCGTCGCCCTGGACCCTAAAGGCCAGAGCGTGGAAAACCTGGTCTTCAACGCTTACTCAACGGGAGCGGCGGCGAATCAACTTATACAGGTAAACAACACCTACCAGGTGTCGGATAACTTCTCTAGAGTCCTTGGCAATCACACCATGAAATTCGGCGCCGAGTTTCACGCCGATCAGGTGAATGCCTCGCCGATCGCGCAGTTCAACGGCAACTTTGTCTTCTCCGGTCAGGAAACCGGCGTCGACTTCGCAGATTTTCTTGTCGGTGTTCCCAGCCAGTACAACCAGAGCCAGTTGAACCCGTTCTACGCGCGCAACAAGTACTTCGGCGTTTTCGCCCAGGATAGCTGGCACGTTCTACCGAATTTGACGGTTAACTATGGACTGCGCTGGGATCGCATTGCCCCGTGGTCGGAAAAATATAATCAGATCTCGACGTTTGTCGCCGGTGCACAATCGGTAGTCTTCCCCGGAGCTCCCGCGGGCATTCTCTATCCCGGCGATCCGGGCATTCCGAATACCCTGGCTCCCATCGACGCCCGCAACTTTTCTCCGCGTCTGGGCGTGGCCTGGTCCCCGCAAGCCGCTGACGGCAGTTTCCTTGAGAAGATCTTCGGCCGTCCGGGAACAACCAGCGTGCGCGCCAGCTTCGGTGAGTTCTATACCGCCATCGAAGCAGTGGCGATCGGCGTTCTGGCAGCCAATGCTCCGTACGGCACAACCTACACCAGCCCAGCCCCGCCGTTGTTTGCAACAC
>JBARKD010000209.1:0-3480 GCA_049800615.1 Acidobacteriaceae bacterium
CGCCTATAAGGGCGACGGCGCGCCCGCCGACACGTTCGTTTTGCGGCGCGCTCGCTTCGGTTTCCAGGGCAATTACGGTTCTCACTTCGATTTTGCGCTGCTCACCGACGCTGCCGCGACTACCGGATCTGTAGTACGCGACGTTTATCTCAACGTAAGAATCCGGCCCGAGTTCCAATTTCAGGCTGGTCAGTTCAAGGTTCCCTTCGCTCAAGAAGCCGGAACCGGCGCCACCAACCTAGACTTCGTCGAACGTGGCTTCCAGTCAATGTTGTACCCGTCGGCAGCCTCGGCGTTTCGCAGCCCAGGTATCGCGCTGCATGGAGACATTTACGGCGGCGTCCTGCAGTATTGGGTGGGCGCCTTTAACGGCAAAGGATATGCCGTGGTTAACACCACTAACCAGCCGGAAGTCGTGGGACGGCTTCGCTTATATCCTTTCCGAAAATCCCAAAGCAGTTGGTTTAAGGAGCTTGCCTTCGGCGGGTCCATTGACCGTGCCCGCTCTCGAGGTCTTTCCGGGGATCAAAGCTTCAGCGGCAACCTTCCCGACAACGCTTACAACTTCTTCCCGCAGTTCTCCATTAATGGACCGATCCAGCGCTACAACGGTGAATTTACCTACCTCAAGTCAGGGTTCGCTCTGCGCGGAGAATTCGATCAACTCAATATGTCCCGTGACAATACTGGATCTGAGCAGGAAGGCGGACTCGGATTCGTAAGCCTTCCCTCAATCATTGCCAAGGCTTGGGACATTAGCGCTACTTATCTGCTCACCCATGAAAAGCAGCCGGAGAACGGCACACCGCGCGTCAGGCATCCGCTTTTTGGGCCTGACACACCGGGAGGAAAAGGACGCGGGTTGGGAGCGTGGGGAGTGGGTGTCCGATACATGGGCGTTCACGCCAACGAACCGGGCGCGGATTTCCTAAGCTACTACACCCCCGGTTTTGTGCCGACGTTTAACTATCACACTGATGAAGTCACTTTGGGCCTTACCTGGTATCCCAACTATTGGGTGAAGTACTCGGTCAATCTAGGTATTGATCAGTTGAAAGATCCCAGCACAATCGGCGCCGTGCCACAGAATTATTACGTGGTGTTGCAGCAGTTACAGTTCAGGTTCTAAACGGTTTTGGAAGTTCTGGGGCCGGTCAGGCCGGCCCTCGGGAAATCGCAGGAGGGGTTCGATGAGATCGAAGATCTTCTTTACTGTTCTTCTAACCGCGTCGTTTGTGATCGCGAGCGGCTGCAGCACAACGAAGAATTGTCCGGTCTGCGGCACCACGGTCAACGGCGCTTACACCATCATCAACGTGATTCCCGTGCCAGAGCACAACTCTACAGGTGAACCCGGCGGTCCATTCAATTCTTTCGACATCAGCACGATTGCCCCGAACCCTGCCGTCTCGGGCCACTATCTGGATTACATTTCCGATCGCATTGGCATTGCCATGCAGGTGATCGATACTTCCCAGGATTTGGCGGTTTTCTCGATTCAAGGACAGAATGGTGTCTCCGACGCTGGGAATGGCGCCAGTCCTTGCCCCACGATCGTTCAACCTGGGAGCAATCCGCCTGCGAATGTGGAGATAATTCCGCCGACGGTTGACGTCTTTGGCAATTTCGTCAGGTATGCCTGCAGGACCGACGTGTCTTGGGAGGGCGGGCCGAGGTTCCATCTGAACACGGGCTTTGGTCCCAGCGGCAATCTGGGAGGGTTTCCTGGAGCGCAGTGCTGTGCTTCACGCGCCAATGGCGTGAATCCCATGTCCGGGCCGGACGGCAATACTACCACTGCCGATGGCAAGGTCCTGTTTGTCGGAAATGGCAGCTCCAACGTGATAGTTTTCGATCTGACCTCGATGAACCTGGGCACCAGCCCAGTCACTCCACCGACTATCCTTGCCACGATCCCCACGGGTGTCTCGGCCGACTACGACGGGCCGCAGGGAATTTCAGGCTGCATCGCTTCGTGGAACGGCGAAGCTGGTTCGGCGGCGGATTGCGGCGATGATCGCGCTGACGAAATGGCATACGATGACACGCATCATGTTCTGGCAGTTATCAACGGCGATCCGGGACTGCCGTTTATTACTTTTATCGACATGCAATACATCGTGGGCGCAACCCCACCGAGGAAGTCGACCGCCGACCCCACTGGGCAGGGAGATCTGCATTGCCTGCCGATCGATATGAATCTGGCTTACGGTCCCTACCCCGTAGGGTACAGTGCGGCTACGGGCGCCTTCCCTTATCCTTCGGTGCCCGGAGGACCTTTTGGATATCCTCTTCAAGGAACGGGAACTGGGATCATAGGAACCGGAAATGGGCCGAACGGCCAGCCCCTCCCATCGCCCGCGTTGGACCCCGGCGTCGGGGGGTCGTTTAATCCCCCTCGGTGTATTGTCGGCCAGATCTACTACGACGGCGCAGGAGGCGCGGCATCAGCAGGACTCGGTCTCACTTCCAACACGCCTGTGGACACGGTCGGAGCCACCTTCCCGTGCCCCGATCCGTCCAATCCCCATGTTTTCAGCGGTGTTTCCGGATCGGCGGCGGCTGACGGCCCGGCTGGCCTGCCCGGCATCGGCGTTACGCCTATGGGTGTTTCGTACACGATTCCATGCCATCACGGCCCCATCATCAGCTACAACACTGGGGCGTTTTGTAGCCAGGCCCCGCCCTTTTCAGACAGCAGTTGTGCGGGAGCCATAGCGCCGGCCGGATTAGGGGGAATGACCTATGATCCGAACAGCAACCTCTGGTTGCTGGCCAACGAGAATTCCGTCGCTACCACGCAAATCGGCAGCCTCGATGCGATCGATCTTCAACTCGGAACCGGCAATGGGCCGGTGGTGGTGAACAGTTTTCCCATCTACGACTGCATGCCTACCGGCATCTCACAAGGACCTGGAGATAATTTCCTCGTGGGCTGCGCCGACCATGATGGCGAGACATTTCCGGCTAACGAATACATCATCACGAACACCAAGAGCGGCAACATAGCCTGCGTGCCTCCGAACACCGGGATAGCGAATGCGCCAGCGAATAGCAACTGCCTAGAAATCACTCAGGTCGGAGGCGTGGACGAGACCTGGTATAACCCCGGCGACAACAAGTACTACCTCGCGGCGCGCGATTTCCTTCCGAATGCGGTAATGGGCGTAATTGATGCCAAAACCAACCAATGGCTGTACAACATGCCGACCGGATCCAATGCGCACAGCATCTCGGTAGACCCCAGCACCAACCATGCCTTTGTGCCTCTTCAGGCTGGTACTGTCTGTTCGACGCTGGCTTCCGCTGGTTGCGTTGGAGTCGCTGCGGAGCAATGAAGGAGCTCGACTCGGGTGGTATAGTCGCTTGAGACGCGTAGCAGATTAACGCCCGCGTCCGAAACGTAAAGGGAGTTTATGCAGACCTCTCCTAAAACGCTGCTGCGCGCTCACGCCCTCATGTTTTCGCTTTTGTTGCCTG
>JBARKD010000210.1:0-8508 GCA_049800615.1 Acidobacteriaceae bacterium
CAGTACCCCGGAACATTGGGGGCCAGACAGACCTTTTCCGCCACTGAAGCAAAAAAGATCGACGCCGATCTTTGCGTAGCGCGTGAAATTCTCGTATGGGGGAATACCAGCCGCGTCGTCCAGCAACACGGGAACACCGGCGGCCTTGGTGATCTTGAGTATGCGCTCAATCCGGTCGTCCCTCCAGGTGGTGTAGACCATGGCGGTTTGTGAAGTCATCGCCGGCTGTAAATCGTCCACTGTTTTGGCAATGACCAGTTTGCCGCCGGCGAGGCGGATGGCGCTGTCGAACGCGCTCCGGCCGCCCATCATGATGACTTCACTCTTCAATCCGGTGGTGTCGGGCAATTGCCATACATTTTTTGGATCGGTCCCGGCGATGCAGCCCGCAGTTGCCGAAGCCATCGCGCCAGCTGAGCCAGAGGTGACCATCCCGGATTCGGCTCCGGAGAGCTTCGCCAGACGGCGACCAACGCCTGCCTGCAGCTCAAACAGGTCAACAAAATAGTGGGACGCCTCCTCCGCGGCCCGCCGAGTCTCGGGAATCTCCAGGGAACCGCACAGATAGGTCCAGGTGCCACGCGCGTTGATCAAGGGGCGGACGCCAAGCCGGGTGTAAATATTGTCGGAGAACGAATGCATGGCAGTGGACTTCACCGCGGCGGCGAAGCTGCGCGTGCCAATGGCTGCAAACAGTGGAGCCGCAGCCAGCAATTTCATGAAGGATCGCCGGCCGCTCAGACTATTTAGAAACCGCTCATCAGACAACACGATGTTCCTTTCTATTCAGAAAACAAACGGCTGGGCTAGAAGAAGTATTTCAGGGCCAGCTGCAGTTCGCGGTTGTCGCTATTGGTGTTGGTTACGACCCCAAAGGGCAAAGGCACGGAAGGAATTACAAGAGTGAGGAAGGGAAGTGTGGGACTCAGTCTGCGCATCGGAGGTCTCCATAGAGAAATCAGATGCTCTATCGTACCCGAAGCCGTTACCAGGTTACTTCGCCCGTTTTTTGAAGCCTTGCGCGATCATCGGGATCGAATAGACCTGGGCCGCGTTGTCAACCTCTTTTTCCTGAGCATCTTTGGCGCCTTGGGCTAAGACGTAGAGCGTTTTCTTCCGCGGGCCGGAGAAGGCGACGCTGATGACCGGTCGGGGAGTAGGGATCAGGCCCAGGTACTTCCCATCCGGGGCGATGACCTGCACGCCAGGGGCGGTTGTCACGTAAATGCGTCCTTGCGCATCGATGGCGCTGCCGTCGCCAAAACCCCCAGCTTCGAGTTTGCCAAAATCGCGCTGGTTAGTAAGCGAGCCATCGGGCTGGACATCGAAGGCCACGAGCGTGATCCCGTTGCTCACATAGAGTATCTTTTCATTGGCACTCAGGATGATCCCGTTCGGGCCCCTAAGATTCCCGGCATCATACCTGGTGATTTGGCCGCGCGAACTGGCGTAAAACACGCCGCCCATCGTGAAATACGCGCCGCCCTTACTATCAGCCATCAGATCGTTCAGAATCACGCCACTGCAATTCAAGGGATCGCCCTGGTAGTGGTCAGCCAAAGTTTTGCGATTTGGCGCAAGCTCCGAAATCGATGGGCGGAAACCCCTCTCCACGATAAATAGCGCGCCCCTCGAGTTCATCGAGAGAGAACCTCCCGTATTCGTGTCCGTGTAGACGATCGAAGTCTTGCCCTGATTATCGAGTTTCAAGACGTCGCTGCTATCGTTTTGCGCGATCAGAAGCCCGCCGTCGGGTGATCCCACAATCCCATCGCCGTTGTCGCCCATCTGTTGCCAAACAGACTTCCATCTCTGCCCGGCAGCGATGACGCCCGGAATCTCTATGACCTTATAGTCTCTAAGCCCTAGCCGCGGATCGCCATAATCCGGGGCTGGCAGCGGTGGGTTCTTGCATTGAGCCAGTACGGCCGGCTCTCTCGGATCCTGCGGGGCCGGCAAGGACGAATTTGCCCCCGCCTGAAGAGCTTGGCCCTGGCCCCAGGCAACGGTCGCACCAAGAAAGCACGTCACGATCGTCAGGACTCCTTTTTGCCTCATAAACCCTCCAAGTATCGGGTGATTGGCTTATATAACCCGGGAGATTCCGTAACTACCGCCCGCCGCTTCACGACAGTTGGCTTGCTCATGCGCTGATTGGAGATCCTGCAGTGTCCGCGCACGATAGATCTGTGCTTCACGATCTTTCTGCTGCAAGATAGATTGCAGTCCTCGCCGCGGGAATGGTTGGAAATTCGGATTACGAGATGTGCACCTCGATCCATTCCAGAGGCCTGCCTCCCGGGTCGCGTTCGCGCGCGGTGATCTTCAACTCGCCATTCTCGATGGTCGCCTGGTTCCTTACCTGTGCTTCTCCGAAGTAGTGAGAAACAATCTCCACTTTAGTCCCGAACTGGCGCCGAAGCACGACATCTCCATCTCCATAAGGAACGATGGCGAGATGTGCGCTTGAAGCAATGCTATCGGGGGTCTTGGACGCAACCACGACCGGTACATTGGACTGAATCGCACCCTTGACGCGCGGATCCTTTGTTTGACGTGCGAGAGCGCGCGGATCGCCTGGTATAGGCGGCCGAAAGGCAAGCAGGACGAGTTGCCCCGCTTCAAATCGAGCCCATGACCGTGCATGTGCGCCCAGTGTCGGCGCCTCCGGAACATAATCAAGGGGCAAAATCTCAAAAGTAACTGTGGGCCGGAGCACGCGGACTATGCCGTTATATCTTGCCGCTGACTCGGGCGTGCACCCCTCACTTTGCTCATCCGCCTTGAAGTCATTCATCGAGCCGATGGTCCCCAGAGCCGCGGCATCGAACCAGATATTCCCTGTGGATGCCCAGTCATATCCTGTAGAGCTATAGGTAGGAACTCCCAACTGGCCCAAAAGACTGCTGAAAAAGAACCGGCGGTTGGCTTCCACGTCATATTCCCCGGCATTCTCAAAGAGGTCGTCCGGGCTGTACAGGTCGAAGTAATCCAAGAACAGTGGTGACAAGTTGTAATACATCACGACCAGATCCGGATTCTCCTTCCGCATGGCTTTGATCAGCACATCGAGCCCCTTCCACATCAACCGCTCCCCGGTGAACCTCTTGTCCTGGGGCGCGGCGGTTGCCACCGACGGCATCTCATATCCAAAGTCAAACTTGAGCAGGTCGGGCTTGTATCGGCGCACAAAGTTGCGGGCTACATCCTCGAGAACCTTGGCCACTTCGGGCTGGGTAAAGTCCAGTATGTAGTACCTCGTCCGGGCGCCTTCGCCGCCCACCACGAATGGTTGCCCATCCGGCCTCTTCAGCATCTGCTCCGCAGTAAGGCCCATATCAGCCGGGTGCTCACAGCGCATGAGCGCCGCCCAGAGGCCAACCAGATAGCCTTCCGCATGCACCTTATCGAGGAACTGCTCAAAGTGAGGCAAACGGTCGGCAGAGTGTTCCAGCTTCCCATAGCTGCCTTCCCACTTGTCGTCGATCGAAAGCATTCCCGCTTTCATGCCCGAGGCTTTGAGCTCCTCGAATATGCCGGTAACGAATGCCTCGTCCTGACGATCACCCCCTTTATTCCTGTTTACCTGCGCTCCCCAGGCGCAGAACTGTGGCGTAAGCGCGGTGGCTATCTTTTTCGCGGAAGGCTGAGACGGATGAATTACGCCGGCGTGCAGCAACCCTTGATAGTAGCCGGCGATCGCGTCGTAATAGTCTTGCGCAATCGACCAGTAGAGCGTCGCGCCCAAGACAAAATGCCCCGGACCGCGCATATGCTTCCACAGATCGCCGCGATAGTTGATCCACGGACTGCTCCTGCCGGAATCAAGCTGAAGAAACAGGTCACCGCCGGGCAGATCCGCCAAGCCGCAAGTGAAGGCAGCCGAGGTGCCCGCGGTGAAGCTGTCCCGGGTTCCGTCTGCAATATCCACGCTGAAGCCGCAGAAGTAATGCACGGGCAGGCCCCACTGTTGTGAAGGACCGGACGCCGAGCTGCCCCGGCCAAGCCAGACGCTTTCGTTCAGAGAAACGTAGTCTCTCACGATAGGGCTGACGGTATCTGCTTCGCTGATGCCGGGAACTACCAGATAAGTCGCATGAAGAGACGGCACGGGTTTGCCGGCTTTGACATCGCTGAAGTAATGGAGACTTACTACGTCCTGTGCCGCGGATGAGTCGTAGACGATGGGTTCGGTCCAGATTCCGTGCTCGTCGAAGCGCCAGGTCACCGATAACCGGTCGGCGCCGTTCACGCCCTCGTAGTCGACCGTTACACGGCCATTCTCGGAGCGGGGTGCAGAGGGCTTTCCCAGCGCGCATTGCCTTTGCGCGGGGTCCCCCGCCGGAGCTATGACAACCGCCGGCTGCAACTTTCCGCTTACAATGACGCGATTCTTCGAGTCCCGCAGCTTGAACGTGTCGTCGCTCTGCGAATATTCCCAGGTATAGTTCGGGCCAGTAACGTGGATGAGTCCGGCATGGTTGGAGATTGAGGGCGCATCGGTGAAGCCGAAAACCCGGCTCGACGCAGCGCCAAGAACGGCGCCCGTCGAGAGCTGCACAAAGGTTCGCCGATTCAAGCTAAGCATGGTTCTCCTCCAACTAAGACTGCCGATTGATTAGAACTAGAAGACTTTCTCCCAGATCTTCGGCAGGGAGAGCATTCATTATGGTTACAAGGCCCTCTTCCGGGTCGCGGGCATGGGCGAAAGGCGCACAAGAATCACGCCGTGGCGCGCCACCTCGCGGGAGAAAGAGCCGGTTAGGTCACCTATTTCCTTCTGGCGCCAGAGATCGCGAACTTTCTGGCTGTGGCTCAAGCCAAGGTCCGTCAGGTTAGTGGTGATTTTCCGCGAACCGTCGCTCAGGTTGAAGAATCCCACGGCAACAGAGCCATCTTCGAGAGGCTTCTCCAGAATCAACTCGTCAGTGGATCGGCGAATGACGCGCGCCTGCCACCCCAAGGCATCCTGGTCCACATCGATGACCTCACTGTTACACAGAAGGCCCAGGGTAAAGTCGTCGAGAGCGGTCATGTCCCCTGCGAAGACCAAGGGCGCCGCCATCAGGGACCACATGGAGATATAGCTGTATTGCTCGTCGGGAGTGAGGGATGTCGGCGAAGGCGTCTGAGACCGTTCCCACTTGAACGCGTCGCCCACGTTGCCGATCAGAAGATAGTCCGGGTCGTTCCAATGGCCGGGTCCCGCGTAGCTTGAAAGCGCGGCATTCCTGATTCCTATGCTGTAAAACGCCGGCAATCGATCATCCTTCGTCATACCCAGATCGCCGGTGGTGCGCCAGGAGTTCCCGCCGGCGTCGGCGCCCCAGGTCCAGACGTCGCCCATGCCGTACTGGCAGAGGTTGAAGACGATGTCGCGATCCTGTTGCTTCAGGATTCGCCCCATCAAGTCGTACGGCTTTCGCATGTCGGCCAACGTCGGTTTTGCCGGTGCGACTTTTTTATAAGAACACCAGTCGTATTTTAGAAAGTCGAATCCCCACGCCGCAAATGTCCGTGCGTCGGCTTCCTCGTGCTGATACGCACCTGTGAAGTCGCCACAGTCGACCGGGCCGGGCGAGGTATACAAACCAGCTTTAAGGCCCTTGGCGTGGATATAGGCGGCCATGGCTTGCATGTCGGGAAAGCGCTGGTTTGAACGAATGGTCCCTTCCGGATCGCGTGGTTCTCCTCCCACTTCGGGATCCTTGCCCGTTGTATTCACCTGCCAGCCGGCGTCAACGTTCACGTATTGATAGCCGAAGTCGGCCATTCCGGAGGAGATCATCCTATCGGCTGCCTGCCGTATCACTTTGTCTGTCACACGCACGTAAAACGAGTACCAATCGTTCCAACCCATCGGTGGAGTGAGCGCCAGCGTGTCGCCAACTACAATCCGAAAGAGCCTGGACGATTTTCCTTTGGAGTTGGACGCCTGCAGCGTGACCGCATAGGTGCCCGGTTCGTTCGGCGTGCGTCCCGTAATGATGCCGGTAACGGGATCGAGCTGCAAGGACGCGGGCAAACCCTGCGCCGCGAAGTGAACCGGCCGCTCGCCCGTGCAAGGTATCCGGTAAAGGAACGGATGACCCGGACGTGCGCCATAGATCGTAGGGCCATTGACTCTGGCCTCAGCGGGGGGTTTCGGAGTAAGGGTCTGGCGGGTGCTTTCCGCGGACCAGAGCTGGGGCACGCAAAGAACAGCCAGAAGAAGAGCTCTCATTGGAGCGCGATTCATGTGAAATCCCTCTCTTGCCACTTACAAGCCGTTGATGATCTAAGGCTACTTCTTCTCCTCGGCCGGGAAGCAGAGGGAGAGACCGCCCAGCTTCACCGCGGGTAATAACCGACCCCGGCCCACCGGCGGACGAGCGAGGCCAAGAGAAGTATTGTGAACGTGCCACTCAGTGCTGCGGCGGAGAATAGTACTTCGCCGCTGAAAAGAAGGCGCCCTGCGGCCGCAAAGCGGAAATGATCGAAATGGATTCGCTCACCGCCGCGATTGCGCCGAACATGGTCATGACTTGAATAGCCGTACAAGTAAAACGTCATGGGCAGCCACTTGGGATTTGAAACTGTTCCTGAACTTGCCGACATTTCGCTGGCGCCAGACATCGCGGACCGTCAAGTTGCCACTTTTCGCCAGATCCTTCCAATCAATGGATATCGTAAGAGGCCCCTCGCTGAGGTTGAACAGACCAACTGCGACAGAACCGTCTTCGAGCGGCTTGGCCAAGACGAGCTCCTGCTCGTTCTTCCGGACGATCTTTGCTTGTTTGCCCAATAGGTCTTGATCAATGTCGATCACTTCCTCGTTGCACAAAACGTTAATCGTAAAATCGTCCAGTTTCGTCATGTCCCCGGAGAAAAAAAGTGGAGAAGCCATGAGCGACCACATAGACATGTAGCTGTATTGCTCCTCTGGCTTCAAGGGAGTCGGCTTAGAAGACAAGTGACTGTGGTGCGCATCGCCCACCGTACCGATCAGAATGTAGTCTGGATCGTTCCAGCCTCCCGGCCCCGCATAGGCGTCAAGGGCCGCGTTGGCAAGACCTATATGATAAAAGCCCGGTAGAGCATCGTCTTTTGCCAAGCCGAGATCACCCGTGGTGCGCCATGACGTACCGCCTACCTGGCGTCCCCACTTCCATACATCGCCCATACCGTATTGACACATGTTCAAGACGATGTCCCGATCCTGCTTTTCCAGTTCCGAGCTCATCAGGATGTAGGGTTTTTGCAACTCGGGAAGGCTGCGGTCTTTCGCTATCTTTGTGTAGCTACACCAATCGTACTTAAGTAAGTCGAATCCCCATTTCGCATACTGCTGGGCATCGGACGCTTCATGCCCATAGGATGCCTCCAATTTCGCGCAAGTGAGCGGGCCTGGACCTGAATAAATGCCGGCTTTCAAGCCAAGCGAATGGATGTACGCTGCGAGGCTGGCCATATCTGGAAACTCGCCATTCGGGCGGATCGTACCGTCTGGATTGCGCACTGGCTCTCCCCGCGCGGCATCTGACAATTCAGGCTTTCTCGCCCAACCGTCGTCGAGGTCGACGAATTGGTATCCATAGTCGGCCATTCCTGACGCAAGCATAGCGTCCGCGGCCTTGCGAACGTCGGTATCGGTTGGGTGCGCGTAGAGTGTGTACCAGCCGTTCCATCCCATTTGGGGAGTAAGTCCAAGCTGATTACCTACCACGATCTTGAAGGAGCGAGTCGCAGTGCCTCGCGCGTTCTTTGCCGTCAACGTCACCGGGTAATCACCTGCAGTAGCCGGAGCGCTGCCAGAAACGATCCCTGTAGCTTGATCGATGGTAAGCGAGGGCGGAAGCCCTGCTGCCGAAAAGTGTATGGGGCGCGATCCCGTGCATGGGATGCGATATAGGAATGGATGACCGGGCCTGGCGCCATATACCTTCGGCCCATGGATGCGCGGAGTCGGCGGAGCTTTGGGAGTCCGTAATTCCGGCAGACCTTCTGCGAGTCCAACCCGGCATGGAAGCCCGAGCGGCACGACGACTAAACAGAGAAGCACAACGCGATTCAGAATACGCAACATCTATTCTCCCGTCCTCTTCGTAACATGATGCGGAACTGCATAGAACCGGTCTCATAAATAGACAAATTTCGGAGAGGCCGCGCATGAGACCGGCCCTCGAAGCGGGGCTCAGGGTCCAACCAGAAGCCGCAGACCCATATATGAGACCAGTTCTAGAGACACCGGCACCGCGCCCGGGGAAAATCAACTCCCCGTACCCTCTCTGAGCTCAATGATCCGGTTAATGCCTTTCACCGCAAAGGTCTCCGTTTGGCCGCTGGGCCAGCGCACCTTGATGGCTTCTACCTCCTGGATATTTCCCAGTCCAAAGTGAAGGCGCATGTCGCTCTGAGAGAGATAGCAGCAACCGCTCCTCACTTCCGCCATTTGGTCGAGAGCCCCTGCCTTGACTTCCACCCGGGCTCCGATGGCGTCTCGATTGCTGGTCGTCCCCACCAGCTTTA
>JBARKD010000211.1:0-17201 GCA_049800615.1 Acidobacteriaceae bacterium
CACGGGATCCCTCTGGTGGGCACTTGGGTTTCACGCCGCCTGGGACTGGGCGGAATCGTATGTTTACGGAACCTCAGACAGCGGACTGGCGATACAGGGGCACCTGCTGAGCACTCACCCCCTGGGTTCGCTGCTGTGGAGTGGAGGAAAGACCGGACCAGAAGGAAGCATTTTGGTGGTGCCTCTGCTCGTCATCATCGCCGCGATGATGGTCCTCTGGTGGGGACGCAGAGGGGAATCCCCGTTCCGCGGTAGCGGCTGGAGGCCGGCATGGAGCCAGAATCCAGCCGTGGAGGCGTTAGCCCCTGAGGGCGTCACATTATCAGAGCGCGACTTTCAGCCGGGCCACTGACGGCCCGTATAGATTTTGCGCCCTCATCCCTGACGGCTGTTGTCTTCCCAATCAGTCGTGGCGGGCAATAAACACTCACTCCATGATTGAGATGGGATTAGAGATGGGCGGGGTCGGGCGTTTCCGTCTCTACTCCCAGGTCCGCGAAGGCTTCTTGGGCTTTGGCCATGTCGAACTTAGCATCCCGAGCCAGCCGGGAAAGCGTAGCCGCGACCACAGACTCCGCGTTTACTTCGAAATGGCGGCGCAGATATTCACGGTTGTCGCTGCGGCCAAAGCCGTCCGTACCCAGGGAAACCAAACGGTTCAAAAGCCAGGGAGACAACTGATCGGCAACAACCTTCATATAGTCTGTGGCAGCAATGACCGGCCCCTCAGCATCCTTCAACGCCTGCAAAATATAGGGCACTTTCTCCGGCTCTGATGGGTGAAGCCGATTCCAGCGTTCGACAGATAAAGCTTCGCGCCGGAGCTCGTTATAGCTGGTCACGCTCCAGACATCGGCCTGAATCCCGTATTTCTCCGCCAGGATGCCCTGCGCTCGAACGACTTCATTCAGAATCGGACCGCTGCCAAAAAGCTGCACCGTAGCTTTGCCTCCGGGTGCAGCCTGAAAACGATAGATGCCGCGCAGGATACCTTCACGCGCCCCCTCGGGCATCGCGGGCATGGCATAGTCTTCGTTGTACATCGTGATGTAGTAGAAGATGTTCTCGTTTTCCTGGTACATGCGGCGGATGCCATCCTGAACAATTACGGCGACCTCGTAAACATAGGCTGGGTCGTAGCTGAGGCAGGTGGGCACGGTGCTGGACAGGACGAGGCTGTGTCCGTCCTGGTGTTGCAGACCTTCTCCAAGCATGGTGGTGCGGCCGGCAGTCCCGCCCATCAGGAATCCTTTGCCGCGCGAGTCGGCAAACGCCCAGATCATGTCACCCACGCGCTGAAAGCCGAACATCGAGTAGTACATGTAGAACGGAATGCTGGGGACGCGATAATTGGAGTACGCGGTGCCGGCCGCCGTGAAAGATGCCATGGAACCCGCTTCCGTAATGCCTTCCTCCAGGATCTGGCCATCCTTCTCCTCGCGGTAGTAGAGGAGCATGTCGTTATCGTGGGGCGTGTACTTCTGCCCTTCGGGGGCGTAGATCGCTACCTGGCGAACGGCCGACTCCAGACCAAAGGTCCTGCCTTCGTCGGGGACAATGGGCACGATCAACTTGCCGATCCGCGGATCCTTCAACAAGTGGCGAAGGATGCTGACAAACCCCATGGTGGTCGAGACCTCGCGGCCCTTCGATCCGCCGGTCCACTCGCCGAACTCCTTTAGCGAAGGAGCCTTGAACTCCAGCTTTGGCACATCACGGAGCGGTAGATAGCCGCCCAGAGCGCGGCGGCGCTCCTGCAGGTAAACAATCTCCGGGCTGTCGGGTGCCGGACGATAGGGCTTGCCGGCCTTTGCCTGCTGCTCTGGAACCGGGATCTTGAATCTCTTTACGAACTGAGCCAGGCCTGTGTCGGTAAGTTTCTTCTCCTGGTGGGTTGCATTGCGCGCCTGATTTGCCCCCATTCCGTAGCCTTTGACGGTTTTGGCCAGAATCACGGTCGGCGAACCGTGATGCTTCACCGCCCTCAGGTAAGCGTTAAAGACTTTCACCCGGTCGTGGCCGCCTCGATGCAGGTTCTCGAGTTGCTCGTCGGTTTTGTTGCGCACCAGCTCCAGCAGCTCGGGATACTTGCCGAAGAATTCCTTGCGCAGGTAGGCGCCCCCCTTGGCCTTGAATGCCTGGTAATCGCCGTCGACACACTCCTCCATGCGCTTGAGCAACAGGCCGGAGGAATCGTGCTCGAACAGCTCATCCCAGTCGCCGCCCCAGACAACCTTGAGGACGAGCCAGCCGGCGCCGCGGAAGGTTCCCTCCAGCTCATCGATAATGCGCTTATTGCCGCGAACTGGACCGTCGAGCCGCTGCAGGTTGCAGTTGACGACGAAGATCAGATTGTCGAGCTTTTCCCGCGAGGCAACGGAGAGCGCACCCAGGGTGTCGACCTCGTCGGTCTCGCCGTCGCCCACAAAAGCCCAGATCTTCCGATTGGTCTTCTGGATAAGGCTGCGATTCTCGAGATAGCGCATGAAGCGCGCCTGGTAGATCGCGTTCAGGGGGCCAATGCCCATGGACACGGTGGGGAAGCGCCAAAAGTCCGGCATCAGCCATGGGTGAGGATAGGAGGACAGACCGGGTTTCCCCCGCAGTTCATGGCGGAAATGGAGCAGCCGCTCGTCGTCGAAGCGGCCTTCGAGATAGGCCCGCGCATAAACGCCGGGCGAAGCGTGACCCTGGAAATAAATGAAGTCGCCTGGCTGGTCACCGTAGGTGGCGTGGAAGAAGTGCTCGAAACCCACCTCCAGCAAAGTAGCCAAAGACGAATAGGTCGAAAGGTGGCCCCCGATGCCCGCATCCTTCTTATTTTGACCATGAACCATCGCCATGGCGTTCCAACGGATCAGGGCTTCCACCCGCTCTTCGAGCTTCCGGTCCCCGGGGTAAGGCACTTCGTCATGCCTGGGGATGGAATTGAGGTAGGGGGTGGTAAGGGCGCTAGGGGTGGAAATGCCGGCTTCCCGGGCCCTCTGCCTTAAGGCAGCAATCAGCTCGGCGGCCTGCTCGTGACCTTCGCCCACTACCAGGTCGTCAAATGCCTCAATCCACTCCGCTACTTCTTCGGAGAACTTCGATTGCGCGGGAATAGCCAGTTTGGTTTCCATAAAATCCGTCTCTTGTAGTATATCCGTCAGCAAATCTTGCAGAAGGCGCGCGGGGCTATCCATGTCGACTTCATTTCCAAAGGATCAGGCCGACGTTATCGACCTGCAGCAACAGGTGTTTCGGCTTCAGGCCCTGCTCGAGGTCTCCCGCCAGGTGCATGCCGCTGTCGGGGCCGAGGAGGTATTGCAGTCCGTTCTCCGTATTGTGGTGAGGGAGTTGGAGATGGCCGGCGCCCATTTCCCCGGTCACGCACTCACCGTTGGAAAAATGCGCCCGGAGCCCTGGGATGAGTGCCCGCGTTTTGCCCTGCTAAGCAAAGACGGAGAACAGTTGGCCGAGCTGGTGGTCGATCCCGGGCCGGAAAAGACCCTTTCCTTGTATGAACAGGACTTCCTGGAGGGATTAGTCCTACAGGCGGGCGTGGCCGTTGAGAATGCCCAGTATCATGAGCGCACCGTTGAGTGGGCTCGGGTCCAACAGGACCTGAACGCCGCGCGGGAGATTCAACGCAGTCTCCTGCCCCAACAGATGGAGCAGATTCCGGGATATTCCGTCGCCATACGCTCGAGCACCTGTTACGAGGTAGGCGGGGACTACGTGGATATCCTGGCGCTTCCGGATGGGAGCGAAATCATGGTGGTGGCCGATGTGGCCGGCAAGGGCCTGGCTTCCGCGATTGTCGCGACCTCGTTCCGTTCTGCGTTCCGGGCTATGGCGCTGGCTGGACTGCCGCTGGCCGAACTGGCCGCGCGCATGAACCAGCTACACTACGGCGAAGGCGCGGAAGCTCGCCGCCGCTATGTGACGGCTATCTTTCTTAAATTGAACCCGAAGACGCACGCGCTCGAAGTCGTCAATGCCGGTCACAACCAGGGTTTTCTGCTCTCGGAGGGTAACCAGGTGTACGAAATCGAGGCAAGCGGCACCCCTATCGGGCTCGTGCCGATGATGCAGTACACCTCGGAGACATTGGAATTCCGGCCCGGTTCCCGGCTGCTCTTCTACACCGATGGTCTAACCGAGGTATTTTGCGGCGATGACGAATTCGGTCCTGAACGCCTGCTGGCTACATTTCGCGAGTGCAAGTCCCAGGATTGTACTGCTATCCTCAAGTTCCTATGGCAGCAACTGCTTGAATTTTCAAGAGGAGAGCCGCAGCACGATGACATGACGGCGCTCGCCCTGGTGCGAATTCACGGGCAAAGCGGTGTCGCAGATAGTGTAGGCCAGCAAATAACGTCCGGCATGTTAGCCAACGATGCTTTAGAGCAGGGGAGGCGAAATGGTTGAGACCAGGGGCACAGCGGTGGAAGTAAGGTTGCCATCGCGGTTGGGCTTTGAAAAGGTCGCGATGGGGACGGCTGCCAGCGTAGCTAAGCTGATGGGTTTCCCCGACGACCGTATTGAGGATCTCAAGACCGCACTGGCCGAAGCCTGCATCAACGCCATCGAACACGGAAACCATATGAACGAGAACCTGTGTGTCGGAGTCATCCTTTCCGCCAGCGATGAAGCGCTGGAAGTTAAAGTAATGGATAACGGTTCCGGCATCACCAAGACTCCGTCCAAGCCAGACATTGACCGCAAGATGCATGGCGAAGAGGATCCGCGCGGAATGGGTATGTTCCTGATCCAGTCGCTGGTGGATGAGGCAGAGTGGGTTAAGGGAAGCCCTGGCAAAGGAAGTTACGTACGATTGGTGATCAAGCTGGCCAAAGAGGGTGAGTGAACGTGCAGACGGAAACTAAAGCAAAAGTAGATGAAGTGCTTGCCGCAAATGGGAAGCCGGTTACCGTTCTTCGCTTCACGGGCGATATTTCCAGTAGTTCGCGGGACGCGGTGCTCGGGACCTATGAGGGAGTGCGGAAGACCCAACCGGTGCTGATCGATTTTTCCAAGGTGGAATACATCAATTCGAGCGGGATTGCTCTGGTGATCCAGATGCTGATGGAGGCCGCCAAAGCCGATCAGACGATTGCCGCGTTCGGGCTCACTCCTCACTTTCAGAAGGTCTTCACCATGGTTGGCATCACGAAATATGCGGCCCTGCATCGGGACGAAGCTACCGCGATCGCTGCGTTGTAGGCAGCAGCAGAAAATCCCCACCGTTAAGATTGACTATCGTATATATTCACACCAGGATACATATATATCCTCGGTAGGGGTTTTGGCATGGCTGAGCCGCTGACATCCATTCGGCTGGACAAGAAGCTCGCAGACGAAGTGAAGGCTGCACTCGGTGTAAAAACCCGAACAGAGGCGGTGCACATTGCCCTGAGCGAACTAGCTGCCCTGCATCGGTTCAAAAAGCTGATGGCCAAAACCGGCGGTAAGTTCAAGTTCGCGGGGAGCGATGAGTGAGTATGCGATTTTCGATACATCTGTGCTCATCGACAATTGGCGAACAAATCGTCACGCCTTGCGCATAGCAGACCTGGCCCTGCTGATCCGAAATTGTTCTGTTGTTCTGGCCGAGCTGTGGCGAGGAGCTTCCAGACCCGAAGAGCAGGAAATTCTCCGGATTCTACAAAAGAACCATCCGATGCTAACGCCTTCCGCAGGTGATTGGATCGAATCCGGACAAATCCTTGCGCGGTTACGCGACGATCGGGGGTTGGCGCCGTCCAAGTTGCGCGATCTGCACTTCGATGTGCTGATCGCATTGACAGCAAGGTCGCATGGAGCACGCCTGATCACGTCAAATCAAACGGACTTTGAGCTGATTCGCAAGTATCGGCCGTTCAAGCTGGAAGTCTGGTAGCCAAAGCCTTCTATTTGGCCCGTGGATGGGTGCGGTCATAGACTTGCTCGACCTGACCCACGGTGAGCTGTGTATAGCGCTGGGTAGTTGAGAGGCGTTCGTGACCCAGGAGTTCCTGGATGGCACGCAGATCCGCGCCCTCCGCCAGCATGTGGGTGCCGAAGGCATGGCGAAGTGTATGCGGGTGTATCTCAGCCGGGAGCCCTTTGGCCAGCGAGACTCGTTTGACAATGCGACCCACGCTTCTCGTGGTCAAGCGCCCTGTTCCCCGCATCTGCAAATTGAGCAGCAACGCTTCATTCGCCTTGCCTGCAAGTTTGGCGGCGCGCGACGGCAAATAGGCTCGAATCGCTTCGGACGCGGCGTCTCCCAGGGGCACAAAGCGCTGTTTGCGTCCCTTGCCCCGCACCAGGATGACCTCCCCCGCCCAATGAATATCGTTAAGGTTCAAACCTACCAGCTCGGCGTTCCGGATACCGCATCCGTAGAGCAGCTCGAAGATGACACGATCGCGCTCCGGCCAGGCGGCGGATTCCTGAGAAGAGGCGCTGTCCACAAGCTGATTCATCTGCTCAATGGACGGCACGCGGGGTAGACGCTTGGGCAATTTGGGGGTAGCTACGAGCGCTGCCGGATTACTCGAAACGTGGCCCAATTTAGCCATCCACCGGAACCACGAACGAATGGCCGCAAGAGATCTGGCCACGGACGCCTTGGTGAGGCCGCGGCCGTAGAGCTCGCTCAAATAGGTGCGAATCTGCACGTGCTCGACACTGCCGACTCCGGCCCCGGGTCCATTTTGTTCGACCAGGTAAGCGGCAAAGTCGGCAACTTCGCGCTGATAGGCGCGGATGGTGTGTGGAGTGGCGGCGCGCTCACGGGACAGCATCGCCACGAAATCCTCGGCCAGGCTTACGGGCTGAGGTTTCATTCTCCGGATCTCCGTGTTGCGCGCGGATGATGGGCCCGATGCACCGCTTTGAGCCGGCCCAGCGCAACGTGAGTATAGACCTGGGTGGTTGATATGTCCGCATGTCCCAGGATGGTCTGTACGGTTCTCAGATCGGCTCCGTTCTCGACCATATGAGTCGCGCAACTGTGGCGCAGGACGTGGGGGCCGGCATGACCATCCAACCGCTTGACCAGTTGCCAAACCCACTGACGGGTAAGAGGAGCACCGCGCACGGAGAGGAATAGACGACCCTCTCCCGGACCGGAAAGCAGCCCTTGACGGCCCCGCGTCAGATAAACCTCGAGGGCCTCGATGGCATTCCTTCCCAGCGGCACGATGCGCTCTTTGTCGCCTTTTCCTCGCACCAGCGCGCGTCCCTCGGCGAGGGAAAGATCCTGCACCCTCAGGCCGACGAGTTCGGATACGCGTATTCCTCCTGCGTAAAGCAGTTCGACGATGGCACGATCACGCAAGGCTATGGCGTCCGCCTGGGGATGCCTGGCGGCAACTTCGCACTGCTCCATCATGCGTTCCACTTCAGACTGGGCCAGCGCCTTCGGCAGAATCCTCCAGGACGCCGGCGATTCCAGGTTCACCGTAGGATCGTGGGCGATTCGCTTATCCAGCAGCAACCATTTGTAGAATCCGCGTAAGCAGGAAAGCTTCCGAGCCATCGAGCGCGCCTGGACGCCATGCTGCTGCAAGTGCTCGAGGAAGCCGGACACGTGAGCCTGGTTGGCCGCAATCGGCAATTGGTGTGCGCTCTCGAGGTATTCAGCAAACTGCGAGAGGTCGCGGAGATAGGCTTCACAGGTCAGGGCGCTCAGGCCCTTTTCTACCCGCAGGTAGGTCGCGTATTGCTGCATGACGCTGTTTCGCACAGGCTTGATTATCCCCTTTCCATATGGCGGCTTGCTGCATCCCGGGCGATGCGGGAATCAAGAGAAGCAGTGGCGGACAATTGATTGCGGCTTCATGGCGGGAGTGCATAATTGGACCAGATCGCCGAAAATAGATAGAGGGGCTCGGACCCCGCCAGGAGCAAGTTCCCGCTTGACCAGTACCCAGTCCATCGACAACGCTTATTCTTCCGCAAAAGAGTTTGTTCAGTCAGTTCTCTCGCTCGAGCCGGCGATTGCTGTCTTCGATTGCGACGGCACACTATGGGATGGAGACTCGGGCTATGACTTCATGGTTTGGTCCATCGAAAAGGGCCTGGTTTCGCGCAATGCCAGCGACTGGATCGACTCCCGCTATCGCCTTTACCGTGCCGGACAGGTTTCAGAGCTGGCCATGTGCGGGGAAATGGTGCAGATATACGATGGCCTGCAGGAACTGGAGGTGCGTAAAGCCGCAGCCACCTTTTTCCAATCGCTTTTTGCCGGCAGGATCTTTCCGGAAATGCACTCACTGGTCGAGGATCTGAAAAGCCGGGGCGCTGTGATCTGGGTGGTAAGTTCAACCAACAACTGGGTCATCGAAGAAGGAGTCCGGGGTTTTGGAATCCCCGCAAACCGGGTTATTTCCGCACGGGCCGCGATAGCCGGTGGTGTGGTGACCAGCAAGCTGCTCGACGTGCCTACGGATGAGGGCAAGGCACAATCGCTGGTGAGGGCCGGTGTGAAGGCTCCCGATGTGGTTTTTGGCAACTCGATTCATGATGCTGCCATGCTGGAAATCGCCCGCCAAGCCTACCCCGTAAACCCTACGCCGGCGCTGCGGGAGATGGCATCCAGGCGCGGGTGGCGCATTTTTTATCCGGAAGGTGTTCTGCCCGGCCCGGCGTAACCATTCTCATTTCAGACGGTCATGCATCCTCACCGTCTAAGATGTTATGACGGTGCAAAAGAACGTTCGCAAGAGAACCGACGGCAAGGTGGTGCGGCTGGTGGTGGCTGCGCTGATCCTGCGGGAGGAGAAAGTTTTGATCTGCCAGCGGCGCCCGGATCAGCCGATGGCGCTGAAGTGGGAATTTCCTGGTGGAAAGGTGGAGCAAGGCGAGAGCGCGGAAGAGGCCCTGCGGCGCGAGCTCGATGAGGAACTGGGGATCTCCGCGGACATCGGCCATCGGGTCGCGCATACTCTTCATACCTATCGCAGCGGTACCGCAATCGATCTGCAGTTTTTTGCCGTTCACCAGTTCCAGGGCGAAATGACAAATCGCATCTTCAACGACCTTCGTTGGTGTCGTCTTCGCGAGCTTCCCCAATATGATTTCCTGGCCGCCGATCGGGATCTGATTCGGGACCTTGCTGCCGGCAAGCTGCTTTAGCATTGCTGCGCCTTCCTCGGCTGCCGACCGTCAGAACTGGAAGTAAATGAAGTCACGATGGCCGAAGAAGCCAAAGAAGATAATCGCGTAAAAACACGCGTTATAGGCCAGGGCGCGAACAGCCGGCCGGCCCCAAAGACGTGGGACGCGCACAGGGTGGGCGATCCACCATTCGACGACAAACATAGCCGCTATCGATAAGACGAGGTATGGGGCGGTGGCGCGGCTGAATCCGCCGACCTTGAGCAGCAGCGGATCCAATCGGCCCAGGGGAAGCAGATGAGACGCGATGAACCATGCATCGCCCACTGTGTTGGCCCGGAAAAATATCCAGGCGAACGTGACCAGGCTGAAGGTCACGAAGACTTTTACAAATGCCGGCACGCGTGCCAGACGGGGAAAGAACTGGGCGATGGCTTGCGCTGCGATGAGATACAAACCGTGCAGGAAACCCCAGACAACAAAGGTCCAATTCGCTCCGTGCCAAAGACCGCTAACCACGAAAGTGATCATCAGGTTGGCGTAATGGCGGGATGGCTTTACACGGCTGCCCCCCAGAGGGATATAGACGTAGTCGCGAAACCATGTGGATAACGAGATGTGCCAACGGTGCCAGAACTCTCCAATCGACCGGCTGAAGTAGGGTTGCATGAAATTGATGCGGAGCTCGTATCCCATCATCCGCGCCAGTCCAAGGGCGATGTCGGTGTAGCCCGAGAAATCGCAGTAAATCTGAATGGAAAACAGCAAGGTCGCCATCGCGAGCACGGATCCGCTGTAATGACGGGGACTGTCATAAACCAGCTTTACGAAATCGGCTACGTTGTCGGCCAGCACCATTTTTTTAAAGAGGCCCCAAAGCGCCTGCACCATCCCGGAACGCACACCTTCCAGCGTGACCCGCGGCTCGCGATGAAACTGGGGCAGTAATTCGTAAGGCCGCTCGATGGGACCGGCCACCATTTGCGGGAAAAAAGCAACGTAGAGCGCATACTCGAGCAGGTTCTTTTCCGCCGGGACTCTGCCCCGGTAAACCTCGAGGGTGTAGCTCATCGCCTGGAAGGTGTGAAAGGACAGACCGACGGGCAATATGATCGATAGCAAAGGCGGGTCGTAGCGCAGTCCAAACATATGCGCCGCGCCGTAGAGAGAACCGGTCAGAAAGTTGAAGTACTTGAAGATGACCAGCAGCGCCAGGTTACACAACAGGCTTATACCTAAAAAGAGGCGGCGCCGGTTCAGGGCCGGGGTTTTTCCTATCTGTAGACCGGCCACATAGTCGATGAGGGTAATAGCCCAAATCACAAAGATGTAGCGGGTGCTCCAGCACATATAGAAGTAGTAGCTGGCGATGAGCAGGATAATCTTGCGCGGAGTGCCGCGCGTGACCAGTAAGAGCAGCCACACCACAATAAAAAAGCACAGGAACTGAAAGCTATTGAATAGCATGCAGCCTGTCTTTCAGAAGCTCGAAAATTTCCTGGGTATAGACTTTCGCGCCGGTCTGATTGAGGTGGGTTTGATCGGCAAACAGGCGGTTGGGATAAAGGTAGTAGTCCGGCCCGAGCACTTTACATGGAGTCGCCTGCTCCACCTGGGCGATGAAAGCGGCATCCCGCGGTTCGGACGGTGCGGCCTCTCCTTCGCGCAGATAAAAGGGCACGTAATAGCAATCGATGTGGTACCGGCGGATCAGTTGATCGAGCCCGCGAACCTGTGCGCCTGGAGCCGGTGCAACCCGCGGAAGCCTCTGTGCGGGCTGGTCCGAGGCGAGGTGAAAATCGTCGGGCAGGCGGCCCTCGGCAAAGCGGCTCTGTTCCGTGATCAGGTGATAGCCGGCGGCGGCAATCACGGCACGCTCATTTTCTTCTGACTCGCGGTAGTAGCTCACCACGCCACCATGACTCGGAGCCGCCAGCAGGAAGGCGGTCAAGTCACGGAGGAAATTGCGGAAGGGAAACAGCCGCTCGATGACCGCGTGGTCATCGGCAATCAGGCGAAAAGGCCCACGCCGGGGAGGATCGCTGTTCCAGGGCAAGGTGAGCAGCAACACATTGGGCGCCTGCCCCCGGGCGCACATTGCCTCCAGTGGCGGCAAAAACAAATCACTCCCTGGGAAACCGGAATTGAAAGAAGCAATGCGCCAATGATATTGCGCACTCAAGTTATCGAACCATGCGGGTAAAAAGCCGGCCAGGATCTTGCTGTTGCCGAAGATCAATAGCCTGGTTACCTGGGGATCGGCGGGAAAAACCTGTCCCTTATGCTCCCACTCGAGCTTAGCGTCGAAGATTAGGTCAGAGCCATTTTTGATATAGGGAAAGGCGCGGAACAGCCCGTAAAAGAAGGCCCAAAACAATACCAACAGCAAAACAGTCCAGACCAGAGCCGACGGACGCCGCACCGGCGGCCCCGGTTTAGCGGCTACGAAGTTAGGAACGGTTTCGACGTCCAAGGCAGACCCTGAACCTTCATCGTATTACAGGCTTTACCCGGATCCGCCGCCGGTGAACATCATCACTAACGACAGTGCGATGACCACAACCGCCGTCAGCCAGGCCACGACATTAAACCATCGGGAGTTGACGTAGTCGCCCATCAGGTCTTTGCGATTGATAAGCAACAGCATAAAAATGACGACCAGCGGTAAAAGCACACCGTTCAGGACCTGGGACAGGATGACCATGCTGATCAGCCTGGCGTTGGGAACAAACAGAACGGCAAGTGCTCCGCCGGCAACTAGCAGGGTATACAACCAGTAAAAGACCGGCGCTTCCTTGAATCCGCCATCCAGGCCGGACTCGAGGCCCAGCCCTTCGCACACGGTGTAGGCAGTCGAGAGGGGCAGGATGGAGGCGGCGAAAAGCGAAGCGTTGAACAGTCCCACGGCGAAGAGCAGGAACGCGTAACTCCCAGCCAGCGGCTTCATGGCCTCGGCCGCATCGGCTGCTTCGTTAAGGCCTCCCATGCCGTGGACGAATAAAGTGGCGGCGCACGCCACGACGATGAACCAGGCAACGATATTGGTGAAGAAAGAGCCGATGATGACGTCCAGCCGCGAAGCGCCATAGCTTTTCGCGGTGACCCCTTTTTCCACGATGGAAGACTGAAGATAAAACTGCATCCATGGGGAAATCGTGGTGCCAATGACGCCCACAATCATGTAAATGTAACCTTTATCATGCCAGATGGAGCCGCGGGGCAGCTCCACCGTGGCCACTAGGGCATCGTGCCAACTGGGTTGGGAAAGGACGCCGGTAACGATATAGGCAATGTAGAAAACCGACGCGGCCAGAAAAATTTTCTCGACTTTCTGGTAGTCCCCCCTGACTACAAGGAACCAGATCAGCACTGCGCTGACGGGCACGGAAACGAACTTGTTGACGTGGAAAAGCTGCAAGCTGCCGGCAATGCCCGCGAATTCCGCCATGACGTTGCCGAAATTGACAATCACCAGCAGGAGCATGAGCAGAAACGTCATGCGCAAGCCAAACTCTTCGCGGATTAGGTCACTGAGCCCCTTGCCGGTGACCGCGCCCATCCGGGCACACATCTCCTGCACCACCAGCAGCGCGACCGTGATGGGGATCATGGTCCACAACAGGGTGTAGCCGTACTTTGCGCCGGCATTGGAGTAGGTAAGAATCCCCCCGGCGTCGTTATCGATGTTGGCGGTAATGAAACCCGGCCCGAGCACGGCGAGGAAGAGCAGGATTTGGGTTCGCCAGCGTCTAAACATGCAGCCTGAATTTCACTTGAATTCTGTTATCCGGCTTGAGCAAAGCAGGAATTCTTATTGCCGGGCCCGCAGGAAAGCAATCACATGGTCGGCCTGCACCACGCCCACGAGGTGGTTGGCGTTATCCACCACCGGCAGGGCATGCAGGTTGTATTTGTCGAACAGCTCGGCTACCTCATCCTGGTGCGCATCGGCATTGCAGGAAATAATGCGCGGCTCGGCGAGAACAGCAAGTCGTGTCTCGGGAAGCGCCAGGATCAGACGGGCGAGCGGGACTACCCCTTCCAGCGTATCGTCTTTTCCGGTCAGATAGATCTCGGTCATGCCTTCCGGGTTGCCATCGAAGTCGCGTAGCGCCCGCACCGCATCGGCAACCCGGCTCTCCGATGACACCTGCACGTAGCTGGTGGTCATTCTGCCGGCAGCGGAGTCTTCCCGGAATTCCAACAGGTCCTCAACTTCCTGCCGCTCTTCCGGATCCATCTCTCCCAGGATCGCTTCGGACCTCTCGTCGGATAGCTCAGCCAACAGGTCGGCCGCTGCGCCCGGATCCATTTCTTCGACAATGTCTGCCACCCGGCCGGAATCAAGCGATTCCAGCAGAGATTTCTGCAGGCGTGGATCGACTTCCTCCAGGGCCTCCGCGGCCACCTCTTCATCCAGGGAGACGAAGATGGCTTCGCGCTCGGCTTGGGGCAATTCCTCCAGGATTTCCGCCAGATCCGATGGGTGCATGTGGGCAATCCGGTCATGCTCGATCTTGAGCTTCACCCGCCGCGCCGGATCTACTTCGATCAGATCGACAAACTCCCAGGGAATAATGCTGGCGGGAAAGTGCTTGGCAAACTTTTCCAGCGTACGCCGTGGCATCATTCCTTTGAGAAGCCGGCGCACCGCGCCACGCAGTCCGATGGCCACCTCGGCCACCCGCAAGCCTTCACGGCCGTTGTGCACATACCACTGCAGGTCGACATCGTTGACGCGGACGACTTTTCTCCCATGAACATCCACGATTTGCCGGTCCAGCACGTCCTGTTGCAACAGCAAAAGATTCTCGTCTCCGCGGAGCGGCTGCAGCACAGCTTCCTCGCGCAATTCAAGGGTGCCGGCGGGGGTCGGCAGTATGTCCCGCACGGCTACCAGACGGGATCCCTCCCGCGTCTTGAGCACAAGTCCGGCGACGTTTCCCGCGGCGGGTCCCGTGGCCACTGCTACGTCTTTGAGCCGGCCCCGGACGCGGCCCTGCGCATCCGTGATGAGCGTGCCCAGCAGCAGCGTGAGGCTGGCATGACCTGTATGTTTCTCGTGCATGGGCGGCCCGTTGCAGTCTAACAGCCGATCGGCTGGGTTGGAGCCAGACGCAAGTTACCAGGGGCGAGAAAAGCGGAGGGGGTTCTAGTTCGGGCGTTCGGGGCGGCTTTTGTGGAAACGATCATCGAGACGCTGCCTGCCCTGAAAGCCGGCCTCTACTGTATGCCAGTAGTCGATCTTTGCTTCTCCCAACTGCCAGCAGAGCAGCACAATCTGGTCCCCCGCCTGGTAAGGAAAGTCGAGCAGTCCTTTGTCCAGATCCTTTACTTGTACACCGATGGAATCGATTTCCTGGATCGCGTCCTGGGCCTGCTGTACGGCCGTGCGGTGGGTCATGCGCTTGCGCGCCACGGCCGCTACATCCACCAGCATGCCACCAGAGAGGAAGATATTTTGGCTCAGCATCTGCAGATCGGCCTCGATCAGGCCTGCGTTGCTCTTGGCGTCAATCGCACGCCGCAGCAACGACTCCAAAATGGGCAATAAAGATTGCGCCTCGTCCAGGGAGAATGTCTTCATGCTCGGACCTTCGTATGCCTCTCATGGTAATACAGGAGAAACTCCTCAACGCCCGCGCCGGACGTTGACCACCAAGGGGACCACCAAGGGACAGAAGCCTCCCGCGCGGGTGATTTGTGGCCTCGAAGCGGGGACAGGTATCATGACATAGCGATGAGTTTGACCGACACGATTTTTATTTTCGGACTGGCGCTGGTGATTTTCGGACCCAAGAAGTTGCCAGAGATCGGGCGCCAGCTAGGCAAACTGGTGCTCGAGTTCCGGCGTGCGAGCAACGAGTTCAAGATGCAGATTGAGGAAGAATTGCGCACCGCGGAGCTGGCCGATCGCCAGAAGCAGATTGCCGCTCCTCTCGCGGCGCCCGCGCCCGCCCCAGAGACCCCCTCCGCAGCACCTGCGCCGGTAGCAGAGACTTCTTCCGAGCTGACGATTCGGCCACCCAGCACCGGAACCACGGTAAGCACGGAGAGCCCCTCGGCCAGGGTAATCCCGGTGCAGCAGGAAGTTGCCGAACTCGAAGCGGTTGCCGGGGACCATCCTGAGCTTCCCCAGAATGGCCTCCATCGTGAACCGGAGCAGACAGTCACCCCACCATGACTGACATTGTCGACCGGGCCCGCACGGCAGTCACCGAAAGAGCAGAACTACCGGGGATGAGCCTCCTGGAGCACCTGGAGGAACTGCGCCGCCGCATCATTCATTCCGGCCTCTATCTGATCGTCGCTTTCTTTATTGCTTATGGCTTCCGTGAGAGGCTTTTCAGCTTCATGGAGAAGCCGATTGTCGCTGCCCTCACAGCGCACAAGCTGGATCCGCACCTGGTTTACCTGAACCCGGTAGACCCGTTTAACTTCTTCATCAAGATCAGCCTGGTCGGCGGCGCAATCCTGGCTTCGCCCTTCATCCTTTACCAGGTGTGGCTGTTCATCTCGCCGGGGCTGTACCGCAATGAAAAGCGCTACATCATGCCTTTTATGAGCGCCACCGTCGGGCTGTTCCTGACGGGTGCTTTCTTTGGGTACCACTATGTGTATCCCGGCGCCCTGAATTTTCTCATCGGCTATGGCTCTCAATTCCGCCCCATGGTGACCCTGGGCGAATACACAGAGCTCTTTATGACGGTGATCCTGGGTCTTGGAATCACCTTTGAGCTGCCCATCCTGGTGTTCTTTCTCGCGCTGTTCGGAATTGTCAGCGCGGGCTGGCTGTGGAGGAATATCCGCTACGCCATTCTGATCATCTTCATCATCGCCGCCATCATTACGCCAACCCCGGATGTGCTGACCATGTGCGTATTTGCCGCCCCCATGTTGGTGCTTTATCTGCTCAGCATCGGGGTCGCCTACATGGTTCATCCCACGCGCAGAGACCGGCTCAAACAGCGCCGGCAGGCATCATGAGATCTCCGCGGTTGACCGCCTGCGCCTTGCTTTTCTGCCTGGCAACCGCAATCACTCGGGCGCAGGAGCTGCCCCGTTTCAATGGTGAGCGGGCGTTGACCTATACCCGCCAATTCGTGGCCACCGGGCCGCGCTGGGTCGGGAGCACCGGGCATGCCAAGGCACAGGCTTTCCTGGAACGGCAGTTCGCGAAAGATGACGTGGTTAAAGACACCTTCACCGCATCAACGCCCGCCGGACAAATGACCATGACGAATTACATCGTAAAATTTCCCGGCAGCAAAGATGGAATCATTGTCCTGGCAAGCCATTACGACACCAATTACCCACTTAAAGATACGGGATATGTGGGCGCAAACGATGGCGGGTCGAGCACAGGCCTGCTACTGGAGCTTGCCAATAGCCTTCGCGGCAGGAAGCTGGACGGATACAGCGTATGGCTGATTTTCTTCGACGGCGAAGAGGCAGTCAAAGAGTGGACCAACGCAGATTCCGCCTATGGCAGCCGTCACCTTGCGGCTCAATGGCAAGCCGACGGAACACTCAAGCGCATTAAGGCTTTTCTGCTGGCCGATATGATCGGCGACCGCGATCTGAATGTCGACCGCGACCTTAGTTCAACACCATGGCTGCTTGATCTGGTGGACCAGGCCGCGGCCAAATACGGCGACCAGTCTTATTTCTTTGCCCGGCGCCAGGAAGTGGGGGACGATCATACCGCGTTCATGCAACACGGAGTCCCCTGCGCAGACCTGATTGACTTCGATTACGGGTATGAGAACGCGTTCTGGCATACTCCGCAGGACACCATGGACAAGCTGAGCGCAAAGAGCCTTACCATCGTGGGTGACGTAATCCTGGAGACGATTCAGCTCGTCAACCAGCGATAGACGCGAGCCATGTCTGCTGCGTCTGGGTGTTACGCGAACAGGGCGTGAAGGGGCGGGGCTTCAGCCCCGCCGTCAATTTGAATAGAAGACCGGCTTCAGCCGCCGAGGAAAAAAACGCGGTTTTTGTATCAGGGCCCGACTTCAGTCGGGCCGTAAATGATTCAGAATACGTCGGGCTTTAGCCCCTGCTTCACGTCTCTCTTGCTCGATCCCGATTTTTTCCGCAGCCTGTTCAGC
>JBARKD010000212.1:0-8884 GCA_049800615.1 Acidobacteriaceae bacterium
CCACGTGTGCGCCTTTCCGTTAAAGAAAGGCGCATGAAGCTCGCCAACGCCACGAACCTCAACAGGAAATCCGGGGTAGCGAAGTGGAGAGATCTGCAGTTTCCTTCCCCAACTCCGATCCTCTCAATCAGTAACGCTTTCTCTGAGACACTCCACTAGGCCGGCGTGCTGATCCTTACCTTTCTCAAGTCTGAGGCCAAATATATAGTGAAATATTTCTCATCTGGCAAGAAAAGTCGCTGAGGTTACCGCAATTCGTCAGGTCACCGCAATTCCTGGGATTAGAGCAATTCATGGTTCGTCCGGCCCCGAACGGAGGCCGCGAGGGGTTGCGCATGCCCTGTTGGACTATACACAGCTCGGGAATGTTTCCCGCAGATTGTGAAATTTTGCTATTGACGGAAGATTCGTTCACGCTTAATGTCCTAGATACAGAGGGCTCCCGGCATACCCACGCGCCTCCTGATTTCTGTCTCCTGCAGTTTCCCTGTCCGAAACCCAGCAGCCGGTTGACAGCCACCTTTGGGCCCTAATTCTTCGAGGAGACCATGTTGCGCAGACTTGCTTGCGTTTCGTCACTGTTGCTTTTCCCGGTTGGGATCTTTGTTGCGATCTTTGTTGGGATCTTTGTTGCGATCTCCGCCTGCGCGCCGTTGCAGGCACAAACCGTCGACACCTCGATCGGAGGAACGGTGACAGACAGCAGTGGCGCTGCCGTTCCCGGCGCCACCATCACTGTTTCGTCATCGCGCACGGGAAGCAGCAAGCAGGCTGTCAGCGCGGCTTCCGGCGATTACAACATCACGTATCTCACGCCAGGCAGCTACGACGTTACGGTCACTGCCCCTGGCTTTGGCTCTTCGGTGCAGAAGAACATCGTGCTCGAGATCAATCAACAGGCCAAGGTGAATATGGTCATGCGCGTGGCGAGTGCCCAGCAAACGGTCGAAGTGCAGGGCTCACAGCCATTGCTGCAGACCGAAGACGCCTCGCTTGGCGTCGTGGTGGGGGCGGATAGCGCAGCCAATCTACCGCTCAACGGCCGCAAGTTCAACGACCTTGCCATCCTTACACCCGGCGTGACTGTCTACAATCCCGACAATCATTCTTCCAGCACCGATGGCTCGGCAGTCAGCGCCTATGGCGGCCAAGTGACCTGGTCGCAGGTCAACGTGGACGGCGTGACCATGGTCAACAATCGCCACGCTTACGTGAACGTGTATCCCTCGATCGACGCGATTCAGGAGTTTAAGGTCCTCACGGGCAATGCGGAAGCTGAATACGGCGGAGGCCCGGGGTCGATCACCAATATCCAGCTCAAGACGGGGGGCAACGCATTTCACGGCGACGTATTTGAGTTTTTCCGCAACACCGCGATGGATGCCCGTAATTTCTTCCTGGTCGCACCGAACCCTAAGCAGGTACTGAAACAGAATCAGTTTGGCGGGACGATCGGCGGCCCGATCATCAAGGACCGCACCTTCTTCTTCGCCAGCTATGAGGGCCTGCGTTCGATCGAGCAAAGCGCAAAACTTACGAATGTCCTTACCGCAGCGGAAGTGAACGGCGACTTCTCTGCTTTGTTGCCGGCCACACAGCTAGTGAGTCCGTATACCGGACTGCCGTACCTCAACAATCAGATCCCGGTCGACGCGGTTGCGCAAAATATCGCCAAGAATTACATTCCGCTGCCCAACACCAACCAGAACGGTCTCAACTATGCCGGGGTTACTTCGGGCAACGAAACAGTGAACCAGTACCTGGGGCGCGTGGATCACAAGATCAACGACAATAATCAGGTTGCCCTCCACTTTCTGTATGCCAAGCGCGATTTCCCCTCGTCGGATCTGAATCCGAACTTCCAATACACTGGCACCTATCCCATCTACAACACGGGTTTGCAATACGTTCACATTTTCAACGCCGCGATGGTCAATGAGCTCAGGTTGGGTGCCGATCTGGAGCACGTCAAGCAGTTGAGCACGCTGGCCGGCACCAACTTCACTCCCGCCTCCATCGGGATCAATGGGTTTGTCCAGCCAAACGGCGCACCGTGGCCGCCCCAGGATCAAGGTTTTCCCGTGATCTCGAGCTCAGACCTGATCGACGTCGGCAGCGGCACGGCGGCATCGAATCTCGATGACAGCCGCACGTATCAGATCGTCGACAACTTCACCTGGACGAAAGGGAAGCACACGCTGATTTTCGGCGCCGATATCCGCCACGTTCAGGACAACGCCACTACGGACAACACTCCGTACGGGCAGATCACCTTTAATGGAGCTTTGACTGGATACGATGGCGCAGACTTTATTCTCGGCGTGCCTTCGAGCATCATCACCCCGGAAGGAGTGCCCCTCACCGAGGCGCGGCAGTGGCGCGACGCCGTCTATTTTCAGGACAACTGGAAGGCGACCCCTAACCTGACGTTGAACCTTGGTTTGCGCTACGACCTCTGGGTACCGCCGCACGACAACCTTGACACCTCACGAACGCTCGACTTCAGCACCAATCCGCCGACGATCGTGAATTTACCGAATCCTATCTGGAAGGTAACCCACAAGGACTTCGCGCCGCGAATCGGGCTTGCTTACAACATGCCGCATCACTTCGTGGTGCGCGCGGGCTACGGCATTACTTACTTCGGCGGACAATTCGACAACATCAACATCCTTCAGCTGAACCCGCCGGCCGATCCGAGTTTCACGCTCACCAACGGGACGAATCCGGGCAATCCTCCGACGGCTACTCTCGAGAACCCGGTTTCCCCGGATCTCGCAGCCGCCAATGCCAACGTTGCTTCACTGCCCATCGACGATCGCCACCCGGACCTCTATCTGCAGACCTATAACCTCACGGTTTCGAAACAGTTCGGGTCGAATGTGATCGACGTCTCCTACGTTGGCGTAAAAGGGGTTCACCAGGACACGTCGGACGAGAATTTCAATACGGGTCTGCCACAGGGGCCTAGTGGAAACGTGAATGCCAATCGGCCTTTTCCGACATTCGGCACCATCCGGCTTATCGATTTCGCCGGCGGAGCCTCAAACTACAACGGGCTGAATGTCCACTTCGAACATCGTCTCTCCCACAACCTGGAATTGATTATGTCGTATAGCTTGTCTCACCTTCTCGATAATCAGGGCACGGATATCAACAATGGGAGCAGTGAGACGCAGGTCCCCGCCTCCAAGGAGTGGGCCAGCGGTCTTACCGATCAACGGCACTACGGAACCCTCGCCTTCGTGTGGCAATTGCCAACGATGTCGAGCGGGGACCGCGCCTTGCGTGCTGTTGTGAATGGCTGGGGTATCAACGCCATTGCCCAGTACGTCAGCGGCAGTCCGCTCTGGATCACGCAGGCAGCAGACGGCGAAAACAATGGCAACCAGAATCAGCGCCCCGATCTGGTTCCCGGTCAGTCACTGCACATACCGCATCGAACCAATGCCCAGTTCTTCAATACGGCGGCTTTCGCGGAGGCTGACGGCCACTACGGCAGCAGCCCACGCACTTCCGTGACCGGCCCGAAGAACGATCCGGTCACGCTGGCTGTCAAGAGGGTCTTCCCTATGCCTTTCGAGGGGCAGCAGCTGGAGTTCCGCATGGAGGCTTTCAACGCATTTAACCATCCACAATTCGCGCCTCCGGGAACCACCCAGGGTTCCAGCAGTTTTGGGGTGGTGGCTTCGACCCATACAGACAGCCGCGATCTGCAGCTGGCTTTAAAATACTTTTTCTAGATAACAGGTAAGACGCAGGTGGCCCGGGTCTCGCTTTCGAGGCCCGGGTTTTCAGTTCGTGCTGTTTATCGATACGCCTGTTTATCGATAAGCCTGTTTATCGATAAGCATGGATCAACTCGACGGCCACCCCCCCGATCGAGTCCGTGTCCATGTAGTCGTATTGACCGGAATCTTTTTTGCCCACGTCTCCCCAGGCTCCTGACTGCCATACGTGATAGCCGAGCCTCTCGTATTCAGCGGCCGCCTTTTGCAGGTCATCGACCGGCATCCCGATATGCTGAATACCCTCTTTGTGCTTATTGAGGAAGTCGGCATAGATGTTCGGCGGCGTCATGGGAGGAATGATCCATTCGTAGCTGAATTGTGTGTAGTTCTGGTAGCCCACCTCAAAGGCAAACCACAAGGGTTTGCCGCGGTAGGTCGAGTCCTGTCGCGGAGTCGCATGCTCCATGCGAAACGCTGGAAATCCCAGCTTTTGCCAGTAGGCTGAGACAGGTGCGGCTTCGCGGATTACCGGGGCAAGGTGAGAGACCTTTCCCGGCGGCCCGGCGGGAGGCGCTCCCCCTGGCCAGTAAACCAGCCCGAGAACAAACTTGCCCTGGGGCTCCGTGTCGAAATACGTAAAGGTAACGCGCTTTCCATCGCGATCAAAGCTCAATTGCTGCAGCACGCCAACGCCAAGGCTGCGCATGCGCTTGATCTCCTGGTTCATTGCTTCCTGAGAAGGCACTTCATGAACGATGGAGAAGATTCCGTCGCCATGCTTGCCCAGGAAATCGTTCCAGGCGTTCAGTTGCCCCTCGGCAGGCTGAACCATGTCGACAGTAAGGTTTCCCAGATGTCCGGTGATCTCCCACGCCCACATCTTCACCGGTTTGCCATGATCCTGCCCGGTCACCACGACATCCGGGTATTCATGAACGTCGGAGAGCCCGAGTTGCACCCAGCCCTGTTTCGCGAGGTCAACATTCTGCACCAGCCAGGTGACGCGGTTCACCGTCTTGTAGTAGTTGGGCATTTCGGCGTTTGCCGTGCCCGCCAGCGCACAAACCAGAGCGAAATAGCTTAGGATTCTCATTGCGGATTACCCGATGTTAAAAAAAAGATTGCCTGATGGATGAGCCCGACGGATACTTGCTACTGGATACTTGTAGGCGACATACTAATGAAACGTTCCTAATTAATCAAACAGGTTGGTGATTGATGAAGCGGACATTGCCGATTTTTGCCGCTCCCTGGTTCCTTGCGGCTTGCATGTTCGGGCAGATGGCCGGCATGCCTGAACACAAACCGGACCCACAGCCGCTTCCCGTCACCAAAGCCTCTAACGTGACCTTTAGCAAAGATGTGGCTCCCATTGTGCAGCAGCACTGTCAAAGTTGCCATCGTCCCGGAGAAGGCACGCCCTTTTCGATGACGTCGTACGCAGAGGTTCGGCCATGGGCAGTAGCCATGAAACAGATGGTGGTAACTCACGCCATGCCGCCGTGGTTTGAGGATGGACGGACAGAAAAATTCGAGAACAATCGATCGCTGACCCAGTCGCAAATCGACACGATTGCCGCGTGGGTCGATGCGGGAGCGCCTGAAGGCGATCCCAAAGACATGCCCCCCGCGATCAGCTATGTGCAGGGCTGGACCATACCCCAACCCGACAAGGTCTACCAGTTGCCGCACCCGTTCTCCGTTCCCGCCACGGGCATTCTCGACTACCAGTACGTAATTATTCCCACCGGTTTCACCCAGGATACGTGGGTACAGGACGTAGAGGCCGCGCCGACCGATCGCTCTGTTGTGCACCACATCGTCGCCTACGTGCGTACTCCGGGTTCGAACTACTTCAAGAATGAGCCGAAGGAGCAATTCTTTATCGCACCTCCTGCCAAGACCGGAGAGAAGGCAGAAAAAGACGATGTTCCCAGCGACTGGCTGGTGGGCTATGCGCCAGGGCAGCCGCCGGACATGTTTGAACCTGGCCAGGCCAAGCTGGTTCCCGCCGGGTCAGACATTGTTCTCGAAGTGCACTACATGCCGGAAGGCAAAGCGAGCAGCGATCAATCCAATGTCGGTCTGGTGCTGGCAAAAGAGCCTCCGGCAGAGCGGGTCATGACGCTTTCGGCGGGGAACGAGAAATTCCGCATCCCCCCGGGCGATCCGAACTATCGCGTGGACGCTTCCTTTACGTTTCGCCGCGAGGTCACTCTCCTGGGTGTGCACCCACACATGCATATGCGCGGCAAAGACATGTCATACCGGCTGGTATTTCCCGACGGAACCACGCGAGACATCCTGAACGTGCCTCACTACAACTGGCACTGGCAGCTTTGGTACAACTTGGCGAAGCCAATCGTGCTGCCCGCGGGCACGCGGGTCGAGTGCACGGCGCATTACGATAACTCAGCCGGCAATCCGGAAAATCCAGACCCCACCAAGACCGTCACCTGGGGGCAGCAGAGCTTCGACGAGATGATGGTCTGCTTCTTCAACGTGGCTTTTCCTGCCGGTACACCTTCCAAAGAACTGCTGCCGGTGAAAAGCGCCGAAACGGCTTCGACGGCCCAGACTCCACCCTCGGCTGCCCCGGCTCAATGAAACGATGGGTAAAACAGACAGCCGGCTTCGCGATCGCGCTTATGCCGCTGCTCGCAGCGGGCCAAGCGGTGATCGCGACCGTACCTGTCGGCGATCTTCCGGTGGCGGTGGCCGTGAATCCTACGACCCACAAGGCCTATGTTGTCAATCACGGCAGCCACTCGGTGACGGTCATCGACGGAGTCTCGCGCCGGACCACTTCGGTGGAAGTCCAGGATCGCCCCGAGGGAGTAGCGATCGATCCCAAAACCAACAAAATCTATGTTGCCAATTCCGGCGCCGATTCCGTTTCGGTGATTGACGGATCGACGGATACGGTTGGGGCTACGGTTCACGTCGGGACCTACCCGCAGGTCCTGGTAGTCAATACGGTTACAGATAAAATCTACGTCGCGAATAATTTCAGTCGCAGCGTGTCTGTCATCGATGGAGCAACCAACGCGACCGAAACCATCCAGGTAGGGCAAGGGCCCCGGGCCATCGCGCTCAATTCCGTGACCAACAAGATATATACCGTCAACTACGGAAGCCAGACCGTAACTGCGATTGACCCCGCTACGCACGCCACCACCTCGATAGAAATCGGGAGCCACCCTTGGGCGATCGCGGTGGATTCCAGGGCGGATAAGGTCTACGCGGTCAGCGAGGACAGTGCCGCGGTGGCGGTGATCGAGGGGGCAACGAATAGGCCTGCGAACTTGACCGTGGGGGAGATCCCGTTCGCGGTCGATGTGAATTCATTGACCGGGAAAGCTTACGTTTTAAGCTATGGCAACGACACCATGGCGGTCATTGACGGTGCGGCAGAGGCCGTAAGCAAAACCGTGGAGTTAGGGACGCATCCCCAGACCATTCTTGTGGATGAACGGAACGACAGGATCTACGTAGCCAACCAGAGAACAGCCAGTGTTACAGTTTTTGACGGCAGAACGAACCTGCCGGTCACCAGGCTGAATGTGGGTACGATTCCCTACGCTCTCGCCATCGACGTCCCGGCCGGCGTGATCTATGCCGCCAATTACGGCAGCAACAACGTGACGGTAATTCGAGCTTCGGAGCATCCATGAAATTTGCTCTTTTCTTTTTGTCCTTGCTGATGTGCCTTACGTCTGCACCGGCCCATGCCGCCGATTCTCCCAGTCATCCTGTCAAGTTTCGGGTTGTGGCCATCGCCGAAGACGTGAAGAACAACAATTCGCACGACGATTTCGTCAAGGCGGCGAAAGTGCGGCTGCAGCAGCTGGCGGTCGAGAACGACTTTGCTGTGGACTACATCTCGAATACCGACCAGATCAACGATGCTTTCCTGGCGAAGTACAAGCTATTTATTCAACTCAACTATCCGCCCTACCGCTGGACGCCGGTGGCCAAAGAGGCCTTTCAACGCTACATCGAGCGCGGGACCGGCGGGTGGGTAGGCTTTCACCACGCCATGTTGCTGGGAGACTTTGACGGTTATCCCATGTGGCCCTGGTGGTCACACTTCATGGGAGATATTCGTTACACGAGCTATATCGCGCAGTTTGCTGCTGCTACGGTGAAGGTCGACGATCAGTCTCACCCGGTCATGAAGGGTCTTCCGTCGTCCTTCGTCATCGATAAAGAGGAGTGGTACACGTGGAGCATGTCGAACCGGTCCAAGGTGCGTGTCCTGGCCAGTGTCGACGAGTCGACTTATAAGCCGCGAAGCATGATCACCATGGGGGACCACCCCGTCATCTGGTCCAATGAGCACGTCAAGGCCAGGAATGTTTACATCTTCATGGGGCATCATCCCGGCTTGTTTGATAACAAATACTATGCGCAGATCTTCAAAAACGCCGTGCTTTGGGGGGCAGGTCTGTGAAACGGCTTTTGCTGGTGCTCACGGTTTGTATGGGACCGCTGCTGGTGAGTGCGGCGGTTGCACAGACAGCTCGTCCCAAGGTGCTGGCCTTTTATTCGCTCAACGTGGAGAATGACCATGTTCTCTTTGCCACCGATGCTTTGCGATTCTTTGCCGGGCTGGCGCAGAAAGACAATTTCACCCTGGACGCCACGACCAATTGGAACGATCTCAATGACAGCAATCTGAAACAGTATCAGTTGGTCATTTGGTTGAACGAATTCCCTCACAATCAAGCACAGCGCGATGCCTTCGAGAAGTATATGACCGGGGGTGGTGCGTGGCTTGGCTTCCATGTGTCCGCGTACAACGACAAGCATACGCAATGGCCGTGGTTCCTGACGTTCATCGGTGGCGGGGTCTTCGACGCCAATAGCTGGCCGCCGCTGCCCGCGCAACTGACTGTGGACGACAAGAACAGTCCTGTCACGCGCGGATTGCCCGGGAAATTCGTCTCGCCCACCAACGAATGGTATCGCTGGAAGCCCAGTCCGCGGGCCGACAGCCACATCCATGTGCTGCTAACCCTGGATCCGGCGAATTATCCGCTCGGCATCAAGGGCTTGCTAACCTACGGAGATATACCGGTTGTCTGGACGAACACGGGATACAAAATGGTCTATATGAACATGGGGCATGGAGACAAAGTCTTCGCCAGCCC
>JBARKD010000213.1:0-2526 GCA_049800615.1 Acidobacteriaceae bacterium
GCATAATAGTGTCGAAACAATTCGTACGTGCCGTCGATCAGGTGCACTTGCATAGAAACAGCTTATAGACTCCAACTGGGTGCTACATAATTGATTCCATGAACGGCCTTGATCACTCTCGCCGAAAGTTCCTGTCGACTGCCCCGGCGCTCGTGTCCAGCGCCCTCCTGAGTGGCCGGGCCGGGTTCGCGTGGAGGGCAGACGGCTATCAGGAGCCAGAGGCCAAGGCCGATTACACGCTCACCATCGCCACCCAGCCGATCGAACTGGCTCCCAATCGCATCGTTTCCGTAACCGCCTACAACGGTCAGTTTCCGGGGCCGCTTCTGCGCTTCAGGGAGGGGGTGCGGGTCACGGTGGACGTTCGCAACGACACCGACGTGCCGGAACAGCTTCATTGGCACGGACAGTCCATCCCTTCGGATGTGGACGGAGCCGCCGAGGAGGGAACACCCTTCATCCCTCCCCACGGCAGCAAACGGATTTCCTTCATCCCCCGCCCATCCGGGTTTCGTTTCTACCACACGCACGTGCGTGCTGGAGCGGATCTCAGCCGCGGACAGTACAGCGGCCTGGTGGGTCCGGTCTACATCGAGCCGAACCACAACCCAGGCAGATATGACCGCGAAGTCTTTCTCACCCTTAAAGAATTTCAGCCCACTTTTAGCCAGGGCGGCGACATGGACATGGATTTTCTTTCCCCATCGGCAACCGTGAAAGAGCTGAAAGATGCCGGCGAGAGCGCCATGAAGGCATCTCTTGCTAAAAAAATGCCGAAGGGATACGAGGTTGGGTACGACGCATTCACCATCAACGGACGCATGCTCGGCCATGGCGATCCGATCCGTGTGAAGCACGGCGAACGCGTGCTCTTTCATGTGCTCAACGGCAGTGCGGGCGAGATCCGTAGCCTGGCGTTGCCGGGCCACACATTCCTGGTGACGGCGATGGATGGCAATCCGCTGCCCAAACCAGTTCAGGTCCCCGGCCTATGGATCGGAACCGCGGAACGGATTTCTGCCATTGTCGAGATGAATCATCCCGGCGTCTGGGTGATGGGCGATATGAGCAACGACGACCGTCACCACGGAATGGGAATCGTGATCGAGTATGCGGGACGTGCCGGCAAGCCGCAATGGATAACGCCCCCTCCCTTTCGCTGGAACTACGCCCACTTCGGTCGCACCGAAGCTCAATCGCAGTCGCCCGGCCAGGTGATTGACATGACCTTCGCGAAAGACAATGCCGCGCTCGCCGGCTTCAATCGCTGGACGATCAACGGCGTGTCTTATCCGCTGGATCAAATGATGACTGCCCCGTCCTTTCATCTGATTCAAGGCAAGCGGTACCGCCTGCGGATGCGCAATGCCAGTGATGACATCCACCCGATTCATCTGCATCGCCACACCTTTGAACTCACCCGGGTCGCAGGGCAGCCGACCTCCGGCGTTTTGAAAGACGTGGTTATGGTGGGCGGCTATCAGGAAACAGAAATCGACTTCACTGCTGACAACCCGGGACAGACCCTTTTCCACTGCCACCAGCAACTGCACATGGACTACGGTTTCATGTCGCTGTTCGACTATGAAGGATGAGATCGGGATCGGGACGCCACCCAGTAGCCCTGGATTTGCTGGTCGCCGTCGTGGGTCTTGTCTTGTCGACGATCGGAAAAGTACGTCCATGGACGGTTGTGCTCGGCGCTGTTCTGACCCCAGTTCTGGCTTCGAATCTGATGGCGCGATAAACCTCCGGACGCTCGCCCGCGGGTTCGCGATCACCTGCATCCAACCATTTATGTCTGATGAAATCGCAGAAAATTCAAGCCGCGGAAGACCGCGAAGCAGGGAAATAATACAAAGTTATCGGGCTCCGTGGAAGGGGCAGCTTCTACTGGCTTGCCGGAAATGTCAGAAGAAACTAAAACGTAGCGGCAAGAAGAATGAGCTATCAAAGTTGAATAAGGCACTCAAGAAACGTGCCAAGCACGATGAGGATGCACCCAGGTTGCACGTCATTGAGGTGTCTTGTTTGAATCTGTGCCCCAAAGGGGGCATAACCGTCTGCACTCAGCGTCAACTTGCGCAGGGGGAGTGCTCTGTTCTCCGCTCTGCGACCGACCTGGATGCGCTCTACCAGCATTACCAGCCTCAACACTCGATTACGTTCAAAGCAAGACCAGCCAGCGAAGTCTCTTTATAACGAGCCTGCATATCCAGGCCCGTTTGGTACATGGTCTTGATCACCTGGTCGAGTGAAACCTTATGGCCTTCCGACTCGTTCATGGCCATGCGGCTGGCGTTGACAGCCTTGATTGCTCCCACTGCGTTGCGCTCGATACAGGGCACCTGCACCAGGCCCCCGATAGGATCACAGGTCATGCCGAGATGGTGCTCCATTCCTATCTCCGCGGCATGCTCGACGCGCTCATTAATCTCTGCTGCGCTAAGCGACGTTGTCTCCGGCCCATGGATCGCCGCAACCAGTCCGGCTGCGGCCATGGAGCACGCCACACCCACCTCTCCC
>JBARKD010000214.1:0-1833 GCA_049800615.1 Acidobacteriaceae bacterium
TTGCTCGCTTAAAGGGTCAAGCGCTTGCCGCCCGTTATGGCCGGGGAAACTCGTTCAACAACGAGGTGGTCGTTGACTCGTTCGATGAAGCAGTCTGAACAGCACACTCACAAGGTCAATCGCCGGGACGCCTTGAAAGGGCTTGCGGGGTTCGCCGCGATACCGTTATTTGCCGAGCCAGCTTCAGGCGAACAAGGGCAACCTGGCGTCAATATCGCCCAAGCTTCTGAGGTCACGCCTCTTTCGACTCGTCTGCGCGAGCAGTCTCTCGATCAGTCTCTCGATTCGGGGTGGCGCTTTTTCCGTGGGGATGTCGCCGGCGCGGAACTCTCCCGTTTCGATGACTCCAAGTGGCGGAGCGTGGATCTCCCCCACGACTGGAGTATCGAAGATCTCGTTCCAAACTCCGACGCGACGGGTGAGGGCACAATTTGGGTTGGTGGCAACACACCGACCAGGATTGGCCCCTTTGATATGGCTCTAAGCGCCGGCCAGGAAGCAACAGGATGGGTTGTGGGCGGGACAGCCTGGTACCGCAAGCACTTTCTGCTTCTCGCGACGGACAGGCATGTGCAGGCTGAAGTGCGCTTCGATGGCGTTTACATGAACTCCGTAGTCTGGATCAACGGACAATCTCTCGGCAGCCACCCTTACTGCTACACCCCTATTGCTTATGATCTGACGCCCTTTCTGAAACAAGACAGCGAGAATGTCCTCGCCGTTCGAGTACGAAATGAAGGGGCGAATAGCCGCTGGTATTCAGGCTCAGGAATTTACCGGCATGTATGGCTTACTTTGACGGGGGAGGTTCGGATACCACTGTGGGGCATAAGTGTCACCACTCCGAAGGTATCGCCGGAGCTCTCGGTGGTCGAAGTTTCCATCGCGGTGGAAAACCGCGGCAGGATTCCGCAAGGTACTGCCGTTCGTGCCAGGATCGTTGGGCCAAATGGGGAACTTGCGGGCGCCGGGGAGAAAACGGCGGATCTACCCGCCGGCGGCGAATACACGGTAGTGCAGTCATTTGATGTGAAGCCTGCGCAGCTGTGGTCATCGTCAACGCCGCAATTGTACCGGGCCGAAATCGAGCTTCTGGTGGCGGGGAAAGCAGTCGACCGGTCCGCCGTTGGTTTTGGCATCCGCAGCATTGAGGTCGACACCGAGCGCGGCCTGCGCATCAATGGCGAGCAGGTGAAGCTTAGAGGCGGCTGCGTGCACCACGATAACGGC
Source organism: Acidobacteriaceae bacterium (assembly GCA_049800615.1). Taxonomy (GTDB): domain Bacteria; phylum Acidobacteriota; class Terriglobia; order Terriglobales; family Acidobacteriaceae; genus PALSA-350. The sequence continues at coordinate 1,231 of JBARKD010000214.1, forward strand.
ATTCTCGGCGCCGCCGCCTTTGACCGCGCGGAGGAGCGGCGTGTAGAGATCTTGAAGGCCAACGGCTTCAATGCCATTCGAACCAGTCATAACCCTCCCTCCCCAGCCCTTCTCGACGCGTGTGACCGGCTGGGGATGATGGTTGTCGATGAAGCGTTTGATTGCTGGAACCTGGGCAAGAATGTTGACGACTATCATCTCTACTTCGAGGACTGGTGGGAACGAGATCTCAAGAGCATGTTGATGCGGGATAGAAATCATCCCAGCATCATTTTCTGGAGCATCGGCAACGAGATCGATGGTCGCCGGGAACCTAAAGGAGTAGCAATCGCCAAAGAGCTCCGGGACGCGGTGAAGAGTATCGACCCGATACGGCCCGTCATCATGGCGGTCCCTGGACCATACGACCACAACTTGCCCGAGTGGCAAGCGAATGATCCGGCTTTCCTGCATTTGGATGTGGGCGGGTACAACTACCAGTGGCGGCAATATGAAATAGATCACAAGCGGTTTCCAAATCGGATCATGATGGGCACGGAGTCCTTTCCCATCGAAGCCTACGATAGCTGGCGTTCCGCGGACCGGCTGAGCTATGTGCTTGGC
>JBARKD010000215.1:0-8964 GCA_049800615.1 Acidobacteriaceae bacterium
AAGAAAAAGCTGGAAGAACAAATCCGCGAGCTGGAGCACGAGCTGACCCACGAACTGCCTGCTGAGATCAAGAAGGCGGCGTCGCTGGGGGATCTTAGTGAGAACGCGGAATATCACATGGCCAAGCAGCGCCAGGTATTTGTAAACGCCCGGCTGGGCCAGCTGAAGAAGCGCATGGCGGAATTGGCCCTGGTCAACCTTGCGAATATTCCGAAAGACAGAATTGCCTTTGGTTCGACCGTAGTGGTGTTTGATACCACCAAGAACGAAGAGATTACCTACAAGCTGGTCACCAGCGAAGAATCCGATGTCAATCAGGGCCTCATCTCGACCACGTCGCCGATTGGCCGCGGACTGGTCGGCAAGCAGGTGGGCGATATCGCGGCGATTGTGACCCCGAACGGCAAGCGTGAAATGGAGATTCTGCGGCTGACGACCATTCACGACGAGGCGTCATGACCGGGTCCTCTCATGGATCCTGGAGTTGGACCAACGCCTTCGGCAGGGGCTGTGGCGTCATTCTGCAGTCCATCGTCGATGGACTCGCGCTTACCCGGATCTCACCCAACATTCTGACCTTTCTTGGCCTGGTGATCAATATCGTGGCCGCGATCCTTTTCGGCTGGGCCAACGAGCACAATTACGTGCGCATGTTCCTGTACGCGGGGCTGGTCATCATCGGCGCCGGAATCTTCGACATGGTCGATGGGCGCGTGGCCCGGCAAACCCACCAGGTCACCATCTTCGGCGCGTTTTTCGATTCCGTCATCGATCGCTATAGCGATGTTGTTCTGTTTTTGGGACTGCTGGTGTTTTACGCCCGCGGCAACCGCTTCTTTTATGTAGTGTTGACCGCCTTCGTGATGATTACCTCGCTGATGGTCAGCTACACCCGGGCCCGCGCCGAGGCGCTGATCGGCTCCTGCAAGGTTGGCTTCATGGAGCGCCCGGAGCGGGTCGTGCTGATCATTTTGGGCGCGCTCTGCAACCGTTGGGGCGTGATGGCCCCGGTGCTTTGGGTGCTGGCTGTCTTGTCCACCATCACGGTGATCCATCGCATCAGCTATACCTATCAGCGAACCAAGCCGGTGCCGGTTGAGCTTCAGGCTCAGGGCGCGGTGCCCATTCCTGCCCGCACTCCCGATCTACGACCTGCTTCCCGCGCCAGATGATGACGGGAGTGCCCTTGCCGGATTTCTCGTCCCCGGTGCTCCTTGTTCACGGCGGGGCCTGGGACATCCCTGAGGATGAGCTCGAGGCTCACAGGCACGGCGTCGTTCTGGCGGTCGAGGCGGGCTATGCTCTGCTCCGCCGCGGGGCTTCGGCCCTGGATGCGGTCGAGGCCGCCGTTACCTTACTCGAGGACGATGAAACGTTCGATGCCGGCCGGGGCAGCTTCCTGACCTCGGACGGGCGAGTGCAGATGGATGCGCTTTTGATGGACGGCGCTACCCTGCGCGCGGGAGCTGTTGCCTGCGTAGAGAGGCTGAAGAATCCCATCCACGCCGCCCGCCTGGTGTTGGAACAGAGTCAACACGTGTACCTGGTGGGCGCCGGCGCGGAAGCCTTCGCTCATCAGCATGGCATGCCCCTGATCGACAACGCCGAACTGGTGATTGACCGTGAGCGGGAGCGCCTGAAGACGGCCCAGGCCCACTCCGGAAGTCCAGGCTCAACCTTTGCCCACGACACCGTGGGCGCGATCGCGCTTGACGCCGCCGGAGATCTGGCCGCTGCCACGTCTACAGGCGGCACGCTGAACAAAACCCCCGGCCGGGTCGGCGATTCCTCCCTGATTGGGTGTGGGGGTTATGCCGACAATCGCAGCGCGGCGGCCTCGCTAACCGGTTGGGGTGAGCCCATCATGAAGCTGGTGCTGGGAAAATGGGCGGTTGACCGCACAACCCAACTCGGCCCCGAACAAGCGGCGCAGGATGCCATCGCCTATCTCCACGCCCGTCTTGAGGGCCACGGTGGAATCATCCTGCTGGCCCCCGACGGCCGCTATGGGATTGCTCACAACACGCCTCGCATGGCTTGGGCGGTTCGCACCGGTAAGGGCATACATTCCGGCACCACGGCCGAAGAAGCCTGAATGAACGCCTCTCTCATCCTCGCGTCCGCCTCGCCCCGGCGCCGCGAATTGCTGACCCAGGCTGGCTATCGCTTTGAGACCGAGCCGTCTTCTATTCCAGAACAGCGCAACCCGGGCGAAGACGCGATTCGCTTTGCCACCCGGCTCGCACGGGAGAAGGCGCAAGAAGTCTTTGCCCGGCATCAACCGTCCGCGGAAGCAATTCTGGTTCTCGGAGCCGATACCGTCGTGGTTTGCGATGAGGAAGTCCTGGGTAAGCCGGCCGATGCCGCGGATGCCGCGCGCATGCTCTCCATGCTGTCGGGACGCACCCACCAGGTGGTTACCGGTGTGGCCGTTGCCTGGGGACGGGCCTCCGTCGAGGTTGCCGCCGAAGTCACCCAGGTCACGATGCGGACCTTGTCGGCCCAGGAAGTAGCCGATTATGTCGCCGGGGGGGAGCCGATGGATAAGGCTGGAGCTTACGCCATTCAGGGCTATGCCGGAAGGTGGATTCCGCGTATCGCCGGATGCTATTTCAATGTCGTCGGGCTGCCGCTGGCGTTGGCCACCAGCCTGCTCGAAGGAGCCGAATCACGCCTCTCGTCCCTGGGCCTGTCGTCCTTACCGGGCGGCCCATTTAAGCCGCAGGCTTGATTGAGGCTTGTTGCTCGGCTCAAGAATCGGCTCAAGAATCGGGTCAAGAATCGGTTCAGGAGCAAATATCCGAGTCGCCCTTCTTGCCCGGACGAAGCAATTGAGTGGAGCACAGAACAGAAATTGCCAAAAGGAGCAGATCCAAAGCGGCCAACACGGGGTCCCCTCTCCGCGGTCTAGCGTAAGCGAAGACCGCCGATCATCGCTGCCAGCAAGGCTGTTCGAGGAACGAGAGCATCCAGCAAAATAGATTCGTGGTCGGCATGTGCGCCTTCTCCCACGGCTCCCATTCCATCCAGTGTCGCAATACCCAGCGCGGAGGTGAAGTTTCCGTCCGAACCTCCGCCCGTTGCAGCTTCCTTTAGCAGGAAACCCAATCCCCGAGCCATTGTTGCTGCGCGCTCGAACAGAGCAACCGTGCCCGGAGTTCGTTCCATGGGCGGCCGATTTAATCCTCCGCTGACTTCCAACCGGCATTTGCGGTCGATCGCGTGCAAAGACCGGAAACGCCGGTCCAGGCGCTGGGCGTCGGCGGCCCGGGCAATGCGCACGTCGAACTCCGCCCATGCATAGGCAGGCACTACATTTGATCTGGTTCCGCCCCCAATGATTCCGGCGTTCACGGTGATTCCGCGGCCCAGGTCGGTGAAGGCGCTGGCGTGCCGGATCTGACTTCCCAGTTCCAGTACCGCGCTGTGTCCGGCGCCAAAGTCCACACCGCTGTGGGCGGGAATTCCGTGAACCTCCAGCCGGTATTGGGCCACACCTTTTCTGGCTGTCTTGTACGCGCCGGGAATACCTTGCGCCGGCTCCAGAACAAACACGGCAGCGCATTTTTTTGCCAGCGATTCCGTCAAAGCCCGGGAATGCCGGCTACCCGTCTCCTCATCGCTGTTCAGCAAGAGCATCACGGGCCGGTTGAGCTGGTTCGCTTCGAGCAGGACGCGCAATGCGGTCAGGGCCATGACCACACCGGCCTTCATATCCAGAACCCCCGGGCCCCAGGCTCGGCCGCCTTTCAGCCGGAACGGCATCTGCTTCAGCGTGCCGAGGGGCCATACCGTGTCCAGGTGGCCCAGCAGCAGCAACGGCTTTTCCTTGCTACGCACAGGGCCGAAATGCCCGGCTAACAGATCTCCCGCGCTCTCCCGCCGGTGGCGCCGGCTCCTGCCTCCAAGCGCCCGGATCCACCCCTCGACCAGCGTGACACAGCGATTCACCGCCACCCGGTTTTCCGTCGGAGATTCAAGCCTCACCAGATGCCCAAGCATTTTCAGCATTTGCGGCTGAACTTTGGTCGTGGCGGCCTTTAGATCGCGGTAGCTCTCCATCAACTTTTTTCTCCATGCGGGTAAACCTATGACCTAGGTTGTACGTCCAATGGCCCGATCAGTTTGTCGCATTTTAGACACAGGGTAACTTCTCTAATCCGTCGTTATTCTATGGTTTTGCGATTGTTTGCAGCCAGGAAACCTGACTCGTGGAAACAGCCCATTTGGAAAAAACCATTGCTTCTGTGATCGAATTCTCCGGTATCGGATTGCACAGCGGTGCGCCGGTCCATATGCGCCTGCTGCCCGCCCCCGCGGGCTCGGGTATCTTGTTCCGCCGGACCGATCTGGACAATTACGAAATCCCGGCTATCGGCAGAAATGTCGCCAAAGTCAGCTATGCCACCAGCATTATGCGCCAGGGCGTGCTCATCTCCACCACCGAGCATCTGCTCTCCGCCCTGATCGGCATGGGTGTCGACAACGTGATTGTGGAGCTGGACAATCTCGAGCTACCCATTCTGGATGGCAGTGCCCTGCCCTATGTGGAAGCCTTCACCGCGGTGGGCATTCGCACGCAGCGCCGCAGGAGGCAATACCTGCGCATCCTGAAAAGTGTCGAAGTGCGGGAAAACGGTAAATTCATCGCCGTATATCCCGGCGACGGTTACACCATCACCTATGACATCCATTTTCCCGATCCTATCGGCCGTCAGGGATTCACCGTGGATCTGGCCGCAGGGGCATACGGCGCCCAAGTGGCGGCTGCCCGGACCTTCGGGTTCCGTGAAGACGAGAAGATGCTGCGCGATATGGGATTAATTCGGGGCGCCTCGGAGGAGAATGCGATCATCCTCTGTAATGGCCAGGTGCAAAATGGACCGCTGCGCTTTGACGACGAGTTCGTCCGCCACAAGGTGCTCGATTTGATCGGGGATCTGGCCCTGGCGGGGCATCGCATTCTCGGCCGGGTGGTTGCGGAGCGGGCAGGCCACGCCATGCATACCGCCCTGGTTTCCCGCCTGCTACGCGATCGGTCCGCCTGGGAATTGGTTCACTTCCCGACGCCTCGCCGGGCCATGGTCGCAGTGCCTGCTCCCCGTTTAGCCACGGTGTAGCTGCGGTCAGCATTCCGCGGTCAGTATTCCGCGAGGATAGGACTTGCCGCGACGGGCGCGGTCTCAGCGGCGCGGGACGTCCGGACCACTTCCCCAATTGCGTATTTCAGTTCCTGGATGCCCGCCCCGGTCACTGCGGAAATCGCGTAGAAGGGCAGCTTGCGGCGCTTAGCCATGGAGCGCAGTTTCTTCAGCTTCTCGGGATTCGCAACGTCCACCTTGGATGCCGCCACCAGCATCGGTTTCTCATCCAGACCGTGGCCGAAGCTTTTCAGCTCCGTCATAATCACCCGGAAATCCTCCACCGGATCAGGCCGTCCGCTGCCATCCGAAACATCGACCAGGTGAACCAGAACGCGTGTCCGCTCGATATGGCGCAGAAACTGTACCCCTAGCCCTGCTCCGAGGTGGGCGCCTTCGATCAGGCCAGGAATATCCGCCACCACGTAGCTGTCTTCGTGCGGAGGTTCTCCTATCGATACCACTCCCAGGTTCGGCTCGAGGGTGGTGAAAGGATAATCGGCGATCTTGGGCTTGGCCGCCGATATGCGGGAAATGAGCGTTGATTTGCCCGCATTCGGATAGCCCACCAGTCCCACATCGGCCAGCAGCTTAAGCTCCAGGCGGTAGAGGCGCTCCTCTCCCTCCCGGCCAGCCTCCGATTCCCGCGGAGCCTGGTGCGTCGGGGTAGCGAAATGCTGATTGCCTCGTCCCCCCCGTCCGCCTTTGGCGGCGATGATCCGCTCGTCAGGATGTTGAAAGTCGTGTATCAGCGCACCGGTTTCGTCGTCATAGAGAACCGTGCCCACCGGCACCTTCAGAACGGTGTCGACGCCCTCCCGTCCGCTGCAATTCGAGCCCTCGCCATGGCGTCCTCGTTCGGCCTTGTGCTCAGGATTGAAGCGGAAGTGAACCAGGGTATTGTGGCGCTCGCTCGACTCCATGATGACGTCGCCGCCGCGACCCCCATCTCCACCGGAAGGGCCGCCGCGGGGCACGAACTTTTCCCGGCGGAAGGCAACGCAGCCATTCCCGCCATCTCCCGCCTTTACGCGAATTCGAGCTTCATCAATGAACACACTTCAAGTGTAGCGGAAATGATCGAAGCCTCCCGCTCGTCCGGGGTCCCCGGGAAGGGATGCGGCTGGGGTGAAATTTATGCAGGGGCCGTGACTGTTCCAGTCGCTGGAATCTGTGCAGGCAGTCTCGTCCAGGGTGGATTTTTGGAAGACGAGGGAGGTCTCATTGCCGGTTTAGGACAGCAGGTCCCTCCGCTTCGCCACCCCGGATTTCCTGTTGAGGTCAGTGGCATTGGCGAGCTGCATGCGCCTTTCTTTAAGGGAAAGGCGCACACGTGGACGTGTTCGGCGCAGCGTGGCAGGAAATCCGGATGCGCTACGGTCGGAATGACAAAGGGGAGGCTTGCGTTTCAATCGAGTGCGGTGGGTGGAAAGTCTTGCCCTCAGCGGCTGCAGCCGGTCCTCTGTTCGATTTGACGGCGGGGCTGGAGCCCCGCCCCTTCAAAGCCGCTCGGGACTTGCCTCTACGGCACCAGCACCCGGGGAACGCGAGGCCCGATTGCGCACAGCACTTCCCAGGGGATGCTGGCAGTAAGATCGGCAAAATTCCAGGCGCTCATCGTGCGCCGCCCCTGATTGCCTAACAACACCACCTCATCCCCGATCGCCGCACCAGGAATCGCTGTCACGTCGACAATCGTCTGATCCATCGAAATCCGTCCGGCGATGGGTGCTTCGCGTCCGCGCAGAAGAACATGTCCGCGGCTGGAAAGCAGACGGCTAAGGCCATCGGCGTAACCCACCGGGAGCAGGGCCAGCCGCGTCTCCCGCGAAGCGCGAAACGTGTTGCCGTATCCGGCGGTTTCGCTCGCGCGTAAGGTCCGCAAGGAGGTCACTTCTGTCTTCCAGGCAAGCACGGGGGACAGCCCGGGGTCACCCGGCCAGGAGACCCCGTCTTCCGTGATTCGATCGAGGTAGCCATAGAGCGCCAGTCCGGGACGTAGCATCAACCGCGCTCCCAGGCGCACGGCGATTTTGAGCAGCGCGTGACGGTCGGGTCCTGCGGCCAGCGTCGATGAGTTGCCGGCGTGAAGCCATTGAAGCTGCAATCCGCGCTTGACCATCCACTCAACCGCGAACTCCAGATTGGCGAGCTGCGGATTGCGGCGCACAGTGGAGATCGTTTCCGGCTCGCTGAAATGAGTCATCACCCCTTCCAGGCGCAGATGAGACCTGACATCGAAACGCGCCATCAGTGAAGCCGCTTCCGGAGATATCTCCTCGGCCGTGACCCGCACCCCCTGGCGCGACATTCCGGTATCGATCTCCAGGTGGACAGGCAGGGAACGCGCGGGCAAGCTCCGGGCTTCCGCGGCTTCTTCCAGCAGGTCCAGCTGCCAGGGCTCCCAGACCACCGGGGTCAAATGGGAATCGATGACGGTCTCGGTTTCTCCGGGAAAAATTCCCGCCATCAGCAGAATGCGCGTCTCGGGGCACACCGCGCGCACCGCGGCGCCCTCCGCGGCAGAGGTGACCCCAAGCCACTGGGCTCCCGCGTTCGCCAATAGCGGCGCGCACAGCATCGCATCATGGCCATATGCGTTGGCCTTGATCACCGGCATAAGGTCGGTTTCGGGGCCGGCGAGGTTGCGCAGGATTTTGTAGTTCGCCAGGAGGCGATGGCTGGAGATTTCCGCCCAGGTCGGCCGTTGCAGCATGCGCCTGTTAGTACCCGCCCGGGCCATCGCCGAAGGCCAGGTTTTCAAAGCGCGTGCACTCCGCGATGTAGGCAAGTTGCACGGAACCGGTGGGACCATTGCGCTGCTTGGCGATGATAATCTCCGCCTTGTTCTTTACTTCCGGATCTTCTTCTCCGTCGGCGTCGCGGTTGTAATAGCTCTCCCGGTGGATGAAGGCGACCACATCGGCATCCTGCTCGATCGACCCCGACTCACGCAGATCCGACAGCATCGGCTTCTTGTCTCCCCCGCGCTGTTCCGAGGCGCGGCTGAGCTGGGAAAGGGCAACCACCGGAACCCGCAATTCCTTGGCCAACGCCTTCAGCCCACGGGAAATGGCCGAGACCTCCTGGGTGCGGTTCTCGTATCGCCGTGCGCCGGCTCCCAAAGAAGAAGCGCTCATCAGCTGCAGATAATCGATCACGATCAGGTCCAGGCCGCCTTGCTGCCTCTGCAGCCGCCGGGCCTTGGCCCTCATCTCCGACAGCGCGATAGCCGGCGTATCGTCAATAAATATTTTCGACTCCGCCAAGCGCTCCAGCGCCTCCATCAGCTTGCTTCGATCCGCCTTGGGAATAAATCCGGTCTGGATCTTCTGCATCGAGACCAGCGCTTGCGAAGCCAGCATGCGGCGCAGCAGGGACTCCTTGGACATTTCCAGGGAAAATATGGCCACCACCTTGCCGTCGCGGACCGCTGCATTCTCGGCGATGTTGATCGCCCAGGCCGTCTTGCCCATGCTGGGGCGAGCGGCAATGATGATGAGGTCGGAAGCCTGCAGCCCGCTGGTCATTTTGTCGAAGTGGTTATAGTGCGTGGCCAGGCCGGTTACTTCTTTTTGTTGCGCGTACAGGTTATCGATGGTCCCGAAGGAATCGCGCACGATCTCGGGAATCCCGGCGAAGCCGCGTGTGATCCCTCGCTCGGAGACTTCGAGCAGTCCCGACTCCGCGGCATCCAGCACGACGAGCGCTTCCTCGCTCTGATCGGCGGCGCGGGTGATGGCCGTGCCGCAGATGTTGATCAATTGCCGCGCCAGCGACTTGTCCTTCACGATGCGCACGTACTCTTCAATGCTCGGGCGCC
>JBARKD010000216.1:0-8383 GCA_049800615.1 Acidobacteriaceae bacterium
GCTTCATTTGGTCGCTCATCGATAGGGCTTGGTCCTGCAGATGAATCAACGCCGGAATGCTGCCCTCAAGCCGAGCGGCCTCAGTATCGAGCTGATGAGTCCCAAGGGGAAGTTGCGCGATTAAATCCCTGGCCGCGCTCAGTTGGTCCTGTGCCGCCCCAAAGCTATCTGTTGAGTCCAGGATCCGCATATACTCATCGTGAAACAATGAGCCGCTCGAGCTGTTCGAGCCGTTCGTCTGCAGGTCCAAAACCTGGTCGCTCAAACGAGCGATGTCGTCGCGGATATTTTGCGTCTGATCGCTGATCCGAGCGTTGGTTTTTGCCGCGGCCAGCTCGCCTTGCAGCGCGTTGATTTTCTCCAACCGAACCTCTTTCGTATAGAAGCTCAGGAAGACGATAAGTGCTCCGATCACTGTGAGTAGCTGATCGTGCTGCTGAATAAAATTCTGGAAACCGCTCGTTGCAACTGTCGCTGTGGCTTTCATGTCTCCTCCCACACATGGCCGGACAAGCCGCGAACAGACAGCGGCTCATCCCTCGCGACCGCGGGGATCATTTCCTTCTGTTCCGCAGGCAGTCCCATTCGCGCCGGACGACCAGGGCTAGATGACAGTGCGCAGGGCCACAGCCACGCTATCACGTGCAGTTCTGACAGCGGCAACGACCGTCTCACCCGCGGCCATGGTATGCCTGAGTGCCGATCTCTTCCGTGCTCCCTCGTGATGGACTGGGACGGTTTCGATGCCACCACCGAAAAGCGTGTACTTCTCTTCCAGCTGGTCGAGCGCCGCGTTCAAGCCGGCGACAACTCCCTCAGCCTCATCCGCGGGGACCATCAGTTCGATATTGATCTTCTTGTAGAGCATCGGAATACCTCTTACCTGTGATCTTAAGCCTGTCCGAACACCAATGCACACCGCCGGTTGCAAGGCATGAGAAGTAGAACAAACGCATTCATCAAGAGGATCAATTCGCTGCCGGATCGAAATTCAAATTCGGCCCCAGCCACCTCTCCACCGCGGCCACAGTCATCCCTTTGCGCTGCGCATAGTCGGCGACCTGGTCTTTGTCGATTTTGCCCAGGCTGAAGTAGCGGGATTGCGGGTGGGCGAAGTACAGACCGCTGACGCTCGAGCCGGGCCACATCGCGAACGACTCGGTGATTTGCATGCCGGTGTTCTTCTGCACGTCCAGCAGATGCCAGAGGTTGCCCTTTTCCGTATGGTCAGGGCAGGCAGGATAACCGGCGGCGGGACGGATGCCTCGATACTTCTCCTCAATCAAATCGGTGTTGCTTAGACCTTCGTTGCAGCCGTAGCCCCATTCTTCGCGCGCCTTCTTGTGCAGGCATTCAGCAAAGGCTTCCGCCAGGCGATCCGCCAGAGCTTCAGCCATGATCGCGTTGTAGTCGTCGTTCTTCGCCCGGTAGCTGTCGCATAGCTCCTTGAGACAGATGCCGCTGGTGACGGCGAAAGCTCCGATGTGGTCAGCCAGGCCCGTGCTCTTGGGAGCGATGAAGTCCACCAGGGACCGGCAGGGCTCACTCCCTTCCCGATTGGCTTGCTGGCGGAGGAAGTGGAAGCGCTCGCGTACCTTGCTGCGCGTCGCGTCAGTGTACAGCTCCACATCGTCGCCTACGGCGTTGGCAGGGAAAAGGCCGTAGACGCCGCGCGCGGTAATCAGCTTCTCGGCAATGATCTTGTCCAACAGGGCGTTGGCTTCCTTATAGAGCAGCTGCGCCTGCGAGCCGTATTCCGGGTGCTCGAAGATGCGGGGGTAAATGCCCTTGAGACCCCAGGTGTGGAAGAACGGCGACCAGTCGATGAACTCGCGCAGCGTGGCCAAGGGGAAATTATCGAGCACACGGACTCCGGTAAAAGAGGGGGTGGAAATGTCCTCCGCACGCCACTCGATGGGCGTCCTGCGCTTGCGCGCGGTTTCGATGCCGACCAACACCTGCTTAGGCTGGGCGTGGGATTTGCGCACCCTTTCGTACTCTTCGCGATGCTGCACCACGAAAGCATCTTTGCCGTCTTCGCTGAGCAGGCTTGTCGTGACGGGCACAGCGCGGCTGGCGTCGAGCACATGCACCACGGGCTGGCTGTAGTTGGGCGCGATCTTGATGGCGGTGTGGGCGCGGCTGGTGGTGGCTCCGCCGATGAGCAGGGGAAGCTTGAATCCCTGGCGCTCCATTTCCCGGGCCACGTGCACCATCTCATCGAGCGACGGCGTAATCAGGCCGCTCAGGCCGATCAGGTCTGCTTTCTCGGCCTTGGCGCGCTCCAGAATTTTTTCCGAGGTGACCATGACGCCCAAATCGATAACCTCGTAGTTGTTGCAGGCGAGGACAACGCCGACGATGTTTTTGCCGATGTCGTGCACGTCTCCCTTGACGGTAGCGAGCACGATTTTTCCCTGGGCGCGGACTTCGTGGCCGGCGGCGGCCAGCGCTTCCTTCTCCTCTTCCATGAAAGGGGTGAGATAAGCAACCGCCTTCTTCATCACGCGCGCGGACTTGACCACCTGGGGCAGGAACATTTTGCCCGCACCGAAGAGATCGCCGACGACGCTCATGCCGGCCATCAGCGGGCCTTCAATCACCAGCAGCGGACGGCCAAGCTTGGCGCGGGCCTCTTCGGTATCGCCTTCTATATAGTTATCGATGCCTTTGACAAGGGCGTGGGATAAACGCTCCTCTACGGTGGCATTTCGCCACTCTTCGGTTTTCTTTTCCGCGACGACGGCGCCCTCGCCTTTGAGCTTTTCGCCAAAGTCGACGAGGCGCTCGGTCGCATCGGGACGGCGATTGAGCAGCACATCCTCGACCAGCTCTTTCAGGCCGGGCTCGATCTCTTCATACACCTCGAGCATGCCGGCGTTGACGATGCCCATATCCATGCCGGCCTCGATGGCGTGGTAGAGGAAGGCGGCGTGCATCGCCTCGCGGACCTTGTTGTTGCCGCGGAAGCTGAAAGAGATGTTGGAGACGCCGCCGCTCACCTTGGCGTGACGCAGGTTAGCCTTGATCCAGCGGGTGGCGTTGATGAAGTCGACCGCGTAGTTGTTGTGCTCCTCCATGCCGGTGGCAACGGTGAGGATGTTGGGATCGAAAATAATGTCTTCCGGCGGGAAGCCTACTTCGTCGACAAGGATGCGGTAGGCGCGCTCGCAAATGCGGATCTTGTCTTCAAAGCTCGCCGCCTGGCCCTTCTCATCAAAGGCCATGACCACCGCGGCCGCGCCGTACTTCATCACCGTCGCGGCGTTGTGGCGAAACTTCTCTTCGCCTTCCTTGAGCGAGATGGAGTTGACGATGCCCTTGCCCTGCAGGCACTTGAGGCCCGCCTCGATGACCTCCCACTTGGAAGAGTCAATCATGAAGGGCAGCTTGGCCACCTCGGGCTCGCTGGCCAGGAGCTGCAGGAAGCGGCTCATCGCGGCCACGCCGTCGATCATGCCCTCGTCCATGCAGATATCCAGAACATTCGCTCCGTTCTCCACCTGCTGCCGTGCGACGGAGACGGCCTCTTCGTATTTGCCTTCCTTGACCAGCGCTGCAAATTTGGGCGACCCGGCTACGTTGGTGCGCTCGCCGATCATGATGAAAACGCCGATCTGCTGGGTGAAAGGCTGCGAGCCGGAGAGACGAAGAGGCTGGGGTTCCGCGGACTCGGCCACGGCGAGAGGGTCGGCTACGCTCACGCTTTGCTCCCGCTGTGGGCGAGGGCTCCGAGAGGCCGGGGCGCCTTGCCTTCGAGCGCCTTGGCGATTGCCTCGATGTGCTCTGGAGTGTTGCCGCAGCAGCCGCCGGCGATGTTGATCAAGCCGCCCTTGGCAAAGTCGCCGAGGTAGCGCGCCATGTCGGCCGGCCCCAGATCGAAGCCGGTGGGCGACAGCGGGTTAGGCAGGCCGGCGTTGGGGTAACAGGAGATGGCAACGTCCGCTTTTTCCGCCAGCTCTTCGAGAAATGGATACATGAGATCGGGGCCGAGCGAACAGTTGAGCCCGACCGAAAGCGGCTTGACGTGCTTGACCGCGTTCCAGAAGGCCTCGGTGGTCTGGGCGGAGATGAGCGTCTCCCCGCCGCGGCCGACGGCTGCCGAAATCATCACCGGCAGCTGCTTCGCGTCTTCGTCGAAGACTTCGCGGATGGCGACCAGGGCCGCCTTGGCATTGAGCGAGTCGAAGATGGTCTCGACCAGGAGCAGGTCGACCTTGCCCGCGATGAGTGCACGGACCTCGTGCTTGTAAGCAGACTTGACCTGATCGAAGGTGACGACCCGGAAGCCGGCATCGTCCGCATCGGGCGAATTGGAAAGCGAGACCGTGAGCGGCCCGATGGCGCCGGCGACGAAGCGCTGGCGGCCGGTGGCGTTGCCTACGCGGTCGGCCCATTCCCGGCACTGCTGCGCGGACTTTTCGTTGATCTCCCAAGCGAGGTCGTTGAGGAAGGGATCCTCGATGATCTTCTGGTAGAAAGCGGGGTCTTTGCGGCCGCCGTGCTCCCGGGGGTCGTCCACGAAGAACTCGCTCTGGGTGATGCTGGTGGCCCCGAAGGTATTGGTCTCGAGGATGTCGGCCCCAGCTTCCAGGAAGCGGCGGTGGATGTCGCAGATCATTTCCGGCTGCGTCAGCGAGAACAGGTCCCCGTTGTTGAGCAGGTCTTTTTTGGAGTCCTTAAAGCGGGTTCCGCGGATGTCGGCTTCTTTTTTGCCGTAGGTGCGGATGGTGGTGCCCATCGCTCCGTCAATGATGGCGATCCGGCTCTCCAGGATCTTTTCGAGAGGGTGTTGAGTCATTTTTCCCCGGGGCGTGTGAAGCAGGTCCATGCCGGTGACCGGTCATAGCGCGCCATCCTCATTATAGCGGGGCCATCAAAGGGGGTCGGCGGGAGGGGGGTCGGCGGGAGGGCTTGGTCGGGCCGGGGAGCTGGAGAATCCTCGCCTGGGCGCGCCGGCCGGCCCCACGATGTTTCGTGGGAAAACCACCCTTTCCCGTTCCGCCGAATTGTCGTCTCGACCGCAGTGGAGAGACCTGCAGTTTCCGGCCCCTCCACCCCACGAAGGCAGGCTCAGAGCGTCCGCCCGCCGCCTCTCATGGTGCTTTCCTCAACCCGGCTACTTGGCCAGTTCCTCTTCGACAGCCTTGACCAACTGCGGGTCGTCGGGAGTGGTGTTGGGCGCGAAACGGGCGGTCACATTGCCCTTGCGGTCGACCAGAAACTTCTCAAAATTCCAAAGAATTTCCGGCTCAGGATTTGGCTGAATGCCATAGCGCTTCAGGTCCTCGGCAAACGGCGTCTCCGAGGTGGAAACGGCCTTGGGTTGGGCAGCAATGAGCTCCTTGTAAAGCGGGTGCTTTCCTCCCCCGACAACCGTGATCTTTTCGAACATCGGAAAATCGACACCGTAGTTGCTGCTGCAAAAGCTGGCGATGTCGGCGTTGCTGCCGGGCTCCTGGCTCTTGAAGTCGTTGGCTGGAAAGCCGGCGACCACCAGGCCGCGATTGCGGTAATCCCGATAAAGCTTCTCCAGGCCCTCATACTGCTTGGTGAGCCCGCACTTGGAAGCAACGTTGACGACCAGGAGAACTTTTCCGCCGTATTGGCCAAGGTTGGTCTCTTCGCCGGAAATGCGACGCAGGGGAATTTGCTGAATAGCTGTGCTCATAAACCCATTGTAGTAAGTAGAGAGGAATTCATCATTTTTGAAACGGCTTTGCCGATGAACTAAAATTTGCCTGCCCATGAACTCTCCGCTCGTTGCGCGTTATTTCTTGCTGTGTGCGCTGGGTGTCACGACGCTGCCCGCGCGGGCGCAGACAACATTGACGAGCCTCAAAAAAGACTTCGCCAACCCATCCGCCGATGCGCGGCCCATGATGCGGTGGTGGTGGTTCGGGATAGCCGCGGACAAGCCCGAGATCCGCCGCGAACTGGAACAAATGAAAGCCGACGGAATTGGCGGCGCGGAGCTGGCGTTTGTCTATCCTCAGGTTCTCGACGACTCAACGAAGGGGCTGGTCAATGAGCCGTTCCTCAGCGCCCCCATGCTGGACAACGTACGCTACGCAGCAAACGAAGCCCGCCGGCTCGGCCTGCGCCTGGATGTGACCCTGGGCAGCGGGTGGCCCTATGGGGGACCTGCAATCACGCTCGCCGAAGCTGCGGCATCCCTGCGGATCGCAGAGCTCAGCGTTGCGCCGAACGCGACAACCCTGCCCGCCGTGCCGCTGGCGGAAGGCGAGTCGGTCATTTCCATTTCGTTGGTCGCGGGAGGACCTGGGCATTGGAAGGCATCTTCAGACAATGTGCTCGCGCCGGGGCAGACAACGGCCTTTACCCCGGTCATGGCTCCGCGCACAGCGCTGGTCTTTATCGCCAGCCACACCGGCCAGCAGGTAAAACGCGCCGCCGTAGGTGCAGAAGGATGGGTGCTCGATCCCTTCAGTCACGAGGCGGTTGCCACCCATCTTCACGCCGTTGGCGAGCCTCTGGTGAAAGCCTTTGGCGCAACTCCACCGTATGCGGTTTTCTCCGATTCGCTTGAGGCCTACGGGGCGGATTGGACACCGGATCTGCCCGCGCAATTCAAGCGCCGCCGCGGTTACGACTTGCTGCCCCATCTGCCCGAGCTGGTGGCCGGCGGCACAGCGGAAGCGGAAAAAGTCCGCCACGATTGGGGGCAAACGCTGACCGAGCTGGTGAACGAGAATTACCTGGCCCAGATCAACGCCTGGGCGGATGCGCGCCACACGCGGTTCCGCTCGCAAACTTATGGCTCTCCCGCGGTGAGCCTGTCGAGCCAAAGGCTGGTGGACCTGGCCGAGGGCGAAGGGCCGCATTGGCGGGCTTTCTCCACGTTGCGCTGGGCGACATCGGCGAATCATCTCTTTCGTAACAACGTAACCTCTGCGGAGACGTTTACCTGGCTTCACTCCCCGGCCTTCCGGGCGGCGCCGCTGGACATGAAGGCCGAGGCGGACCTGCATTTTCTGATCGGGGTAAATCAGGTCATTGGCCATGGCTGGCCTTATTCTCCGCCCCAGCTGGGTGAGCCAGGATGGTCGCTTTATGCCGCGGCCGTGTTCAACGACCACAATCCGTGGCACCCGGTGATGCCCGACGTCACACGTTACATTCGGCGGGTCAGCTTTCTTCTGCGCCAGGGCGAACCGGCCAACCAGGTTGCCGTGTTGCTGCCAACGGATGATGCCTGGGCGAGGTTTTCCCCGGGTAAGGTCAGCGTGACAGCGGAGATGGACCAATTGATTACACCGGCACTGATGTCCGCGATTCTTTCCCCCGGCTATAACGTCGATTTCATCGACGCCGCTGCGATCGAAACCGTTGGTATTCCATACCCGATTCTCGTTGTTCCCGCCACCGACCGGATCCCAATAAAAACGCTGCGCGCGATCGAGCGCTATGTTGCCGGAGGTGGCAAGGCGATTGCTGTAGGTAGAGTCCCGTCGATGGACGAAAACGGGAACAAGCCGCCGGAGCTGACAGCACTCGCCGGGCAGATTTTTGACGCTTCGCGGTCAACGTTGGTTACAGATCCTTCGCAGCTGGGGGACGCGCTGTACAAGGCAGCCGCTCCTGATTTTCAGGTCGATAGCGCCCAGGAAGAGATTGGCTTCATTCGCCGGAAGCTGCAGGATGCGGACATCTACTTCGTGGCCAATACCGCGAACCGTTCCGTCAGCGTGCAGGCCAGGTTTGCCACCACGCACAAGTTCGGGCAGCGCTGGGATGCGGACACCGGAGATGTGATCGCAGCTGGCCGCAACGCGAACAGCGCGATTCCCTTGGACCTGGCTCCCTATGAGTCTGCCGTTTTTGTCTTTGGGGATGAGGCTTTGCCGGCAACGTCGGCGCCGTTGCCGGGTGCGCCCATTGCCGATCTGAGCACGGGCTGGACGGTCGAGTTTAGAGGGATGGGCAAACGCATCTCGGACAACGTGCCGGCCGATTGGGCGAACGACCCGGCGACCAGGTTTTACTCGGGCGAGGCAGACTACGAGCGAAGCTTTACGCTGAGCAAGCTTCCGGCTGGCGCCGCGTATGTCGAGGTAGAGGGCGGCACGCCGGTTGACAAGCCGGATGTAGTCAAGGGACCAGGCATGCGCGCCTGGTACGATCCTCCGGTGCGGGAAGCAGCCATCGTCTTTCTGAATGGAAAGCGCGTGGGGGCTCTGTGGCATCCGCCCTATCGCCTGAAAGTGGACGGCTTTCTGAAACAAGGGCAGAATCAGATTGTGATCAAGGTATACAACACGGCGATCAATGCCTGGGCGGCGCTGCCTCCTCATGATTACCAGCCGCTGATCGCAAAGTATGGTGACCGCTTCCAGATGCAGGATCTGGACCAGGTGAAGCC
>JBARKD010000217.1:0-1719 GCA_049800615.1 Acidobacteriaceae bacterium
AGGTGGTTAAGTTGCGAAAAGTACCCACGAACATAAACGCACCGGTCAGCAGTACAAGCGACAACGCAACCTGGGAAACCACCAGCGCACGCCTTAAGAGAAAACGTTCGCGCCCGGCGGTCGCGCCACGTCCACCGGCCTTCATCACGACTCCAGCATCCGTGCGCGAAGCCTGAATCGCCGGCATTAACCCAAAGAGGACGCAAGTACAAATCGCCAAAGCTGTGGCAAACCCAAGCACCCGCCAGTCCGGCGCTAACTCTAGGAAGATAGGGTTTTGCTGGGTGCTGAGAAATGCTACCAACCCAGCACTCAGGACTTGGGCGAGGACTGCACCTGCCATTGTTCCCAAGGCAGCCAGCAGCAGACTTTCCGCGAGCAATTGGCGAATCAGCCGCGAACGCGAGGCCCCCAGCGTCAGACGCAACGCCATCTCTCGTTGCCGGATGCTGGCTCGCGCCAGCATCAAGTTGGCAAGGTTCGCGCAGGCGATGAGCAGAACCAGTCCGGACAGCGCCAGGAGCAGCCACAATGGGTCTTCATACTCATGGCGCAGCCCGGAAACACCGGTGGCAGCAGGCAACGCGCCCAAATGGAAGGACAAGTAATCTTTTTTATCAAGAGCATCGTATTGACCGGGTACCGTGGCCGCGAAAATTCCGGGTGAGATCGCATCCAGCTGGGCTGAGGCCCGCTCCACCGTCCAGCCCGGTTTCAATCGTCCAACCGCCGCGATCCACCACGCGACGGGATTGTCCATCAAGGAGCCCTTGGTAGAAAAGGCCGCTTCGCTGCATAGGGGAATGGCAACGTCGAACTTCTGTCCAACCTCCATGCCATAAAAACCTGCGGAAGCGACGCCCACGATTTGAAAGGGATGCCCGTTCAGCGTGAGTTTGCTGCCCAGCACTTCGGAACGTCCGCCATAGGCGCGCTGCCAGAAAGGGTAGCTCAGGACCGCGGCCTGGGCGCCGCAGCCACGATAGTCATCGGCGGGAGAGATAAGCCGGCCCAGCAGTGGCTGTAGCCCAAGCACGTTGAAGAACTCGCCGCTCACCATCAGTGTGTCTGCGTAGCGGGCCTCGCCGCCCTGGCCGAGGTTGTACCTGCCTGGGGCCCATGCGGCAATTTCTGAGAATGCCTTTTGCTGGTCGCGTAACAGATTCCACAGGCCGCCGGTGAGTGCGGCATTGGGCGAGTAGTGATCTCCGTTACAACACTGAGGGGAATTCACGATGCGAACGATGGCCAGTTGTTGCGGAGCCTTTACCGGCAGGGTGCGCAAACGTACTGCATCCAGCAGTTGAAAGATGGTCGTATTCGCGCCGATGCCTAACGCGAGAGTCAGGATGGCCACCATGGCGAACCCCGGATTTTTCCTCAGCAGGCGCGCGCCGAAGCGCAGGTCGTTCCAAATTCCTGTGAACAGTCCTTCCTTCTCATGCTTGCCAACCGGCGACGCTGTATGCACTGCCTGCAGGCTTGCTCTCAAACCAGCAACGAGGTTGCCGTCATTTAATTCCCTGAGCAATGAGTGGTAAGCCTGTTCAGCGCCCGTTCCGTCGGCCAACATCTCGTCGTACCGATCGCGCAGATGCTGGCTCAGCTCCTCCACCAGTTCTGTTTCCTGCATGGGATCAAGATCCAACGGAGTAATCGCACCTCGGATTTCCTTTGCCCAGTCAGGCATTTTCCGCCTCCGTAATGCGACGGATTGCA
>JBARKD010000218.1:0-2325 GCA_049800615.1 Acidobacteriaceae bacterium
ACCGAACCCTCAATAGTAAGTGTTTTAGATTTTCGGTGACGGACGTGGAACTCTTGGAAACAGGACACGGAACCCGCACTAAGGAAACATCATGAAATAGGACCTAGAATTTATAGCCCGCCCACAGCGCCCAATAATTCAGGTTGCGCGAGGGTGGGGTCTCCTTAAGAAAGCGTCCTGCATAAAAAATGCCGTAATCGCCCTGAAACCAGAGGTGATGGTTCGCTTGCCAACGGATCTCCGTGCCTGGCCTGTTTCCCACGGACCGAGCCCGGCTACCATCCGCAGCCCTGATCAGGAACCCGGGCACTGCGTAGACTCCATCTTCAAGGCTTTCTCGCCACTGAAAGATCCAATCGAAGGATACGGTCACGTTGTGTGGAAGAGCCATCTCGATGTGAGGATGAAGATCGATAAAGTTGATGGGGCCGGGTCCTGTTGTGGCCAGGACGCCAAAGTAGTTGCCCTTGGGAAATAATGGATTAAACGTCCCGAGAGTATTCGAAGCCGGGTGATCGCCACTGGAGATGTCGGCTTTCAGGCTGAAACGCGGTTTGAGGGCTACGGTTGGTAATCGATATCCGGTTTCCGTGGCGATGGTCCATGCCCGGATATTCGCCGATCCGAACGAGCCGAACTGCCACAGGGCCTCATCGTCGAAGTCCCATCCCGAATGTTGGGTGGCAATGGGGTGCGAAAATCTTGCCCCCAGCGAATGGCGCAGTTCGTGCGCCGTGCCCCTCTGGAAAGTCGCGTCCTTCCGATCCAAACCCAGATAGTACATTTCCAAAAGATTCTTGTGGGGAACCGGTCGCGTGGCATACACCCCCCAAAAGCCCACGCTATGTTCCGGAGCATTGTCGAAGAACCCGGGATTGTCCTCATCCGGCCGCATGGCAAATCCGTCCACTTGCCAGGAGTTAATCTTGTCTCTCAACAGAAATCCGTCGAAGCTCAGCCGGACATTCGGGCCTTCGCGCACATCGATCAGTCGTCCGGACCCATACTCCAACTCCTGCCTGCCCACCCTGAAGTCGATGTGGCTCCGGCCTGCGGACGCGCTCAGTTGAAAGAATGCCGCCTGAAAATCAAGCTTCTTTTCATCGATGGGGCGCGGTCCCCCGGCGCGGAATGAATTCAATCCACTCTTCAGTTCGACGAAGGTACGAACGTGGGGACCATAGTGCAGGTCCACATAGGGCATGTATCGCTCGTTCAAATACCCGTTCCAAAAGGGCGATTGGCCCCAATTATCGTTGCCGATCTGCTCCCAGACTTCGCGCGCTTCGCCTCCCAGCGTCATGTACCAATCAGGGGCTTCCTTGCGCAGCGGAATGTATTTGATCGGATCCCAAAAGTCCTTGCGCAGGTTAGGGTCGCGTAGAAAACTCCAGTCTTCATCCTCCCGGAGCAACTGGTAATTGCGGTCTGGAGTCACGGGGACGCCGGTTACAACTGACTGCGCGTTGGCGCCCGCCACACCCAAAAGGAGGGCGGCCACCAGCATGGCAAAGATTTTCATCAGACATGCTTTCTCATCGCGGTGTACTGGCGCCGCCGGCGAGCGAATGGATGTCAGCGATATACCCGCCGGGAAATTGCACGATGGCTGCCTGGCGATCGTCCGCAGTGTAGGGGGGAACAAGGATCTCGGCTCCAGCAGCCTTAGCCTTGTCGAGTGTAGTCGCGAGGTCCGGCACCTCGTAGCCGGTGGTTTCATGTCCGTAGGGAAACGGAAGGTGGCCATCGGTCACCAATACAGTTACCTTACCGAAGGTGGATTGGATACGAATGCGGCGATAGCTTTCGCTTGGCCGGCCGATCTCCACCCCGGGGGCGTGCGGGCTGTCGGAGAGGACTTTGCCATGACTAAATGCGAGGAAGCTCCGTACGAACGCAGCCGCCCGGTCTGTTGACACATATACGCGGTTTTCCGGAACGGTCTGAAGTGCTTTGTAAGACGGTGCCGCCGTGTGCCAATAGAGCTGCATATTCACCCCGCCGGGCCACTGGATAATGGCATCTCGCCCGATTGGATCGTTAAATGGAGTCACTGTGACGTCTGCGCCGGCCGCGCGTGCGGCCTTGATAGCCGTATCCAGATTGGTCACCAGATATCCCGTTCGCTCAGCGCCAAACGGATAGGGGATGGGCGTTTTAAAACCGAAAACCGACACAGTCCCTACAGGAGTCAACATCAGCCGCGACATGGTGCTGCTTGGGGTTGGGGTCACAGTGAAGACGCCTTGTTTGGAAGTCGTGCCGCCAAAGGTTGCTATAAGGCTGGCGACGAAACGGTCGAAGTCCTCCGGTGCAACGTAGACG
>JBARKD010000219.1:0-13349 GCA_049800615.1 Acidobacteriaceae bacterium
CGTCCACGTATGCGCCTTTCCGTTAAAGAAAGACGCATGAACCTCGCCAACGCCACCAACCTCAACAGGAAATCCGGGGTAGCGAAGTGGAGAGACCTGCGGTTTGCTTCATGGAAAAACCGCTTTCCCCTGCCCACAAATTTGTCGTCTCGACCGGAGCGGTAGCGGCGTGGAGAGACCTGCGGTTCGCTTCATGCAAAAATCGCTTTTCCCTCCCCGCAGAATTGTCGTCTCGACCGGAGCGAACCCGCCAACAGCAGTCCCGCAGATGCTACAAACACGAGATATCGGCGGCAAAGCTGTCGTGGTGCTGGCCACATTCCTTAGATCTCGATTTCGCCCTCGAGGTAGAAGACACAGGAGCCTTCCAATTCGACGCGCCCACCCACCAGCCGGCAGAGGACTTCCCCTCCCCGAGGCGAGCACTGGAAAGCGCGAAAGTCACTCTTGCCAAGCCGGTCGGCCCAATAGGGCGCGAGCATGCAATGCGCGGATCCGGTGACCGGATCTTCGGGGATGCCCTTAGCGGGGGCAAAGTAACGGCTGAAGAAGTCGTAGTTGCCTTCTCCGGGCGAAGTCACAATCACACCCGAACGACGCAGGCGAGCAATTGCGGTGAAGTCGGGCGCCAACGCGCGGAGAACGTCGGCGCTTTCGAGCAATGCCAGATAATTAAAGCCATTTTCGTGGACTTCTACGGGCGCGGCGCCCAAGGCTTGCACGAGATCCCGCGGTATCGGGATTTGCTGGGAAGGCCGCGCCGGAAAGTCCATGACATAACCTCCGCCGATTCGGCTCACGGTGAGCGGCCCGCTGGCGGACTGAAAAACTACCTGGTCACACGTGGGCTCCAGCCGCTCCATGACCACCGCGGCGCTGGCAAGAGTAGCATGGCCGCAAAGCGGAACCTCGGTTGTGGGGGTGAACCAGCGCAAGAGATAGCCGCCGTTCTGAGGCACCAGAAATGCGGTTTCCGCAAGATTGTTTTCGGCGGCAACTGCCTGCAGAACTTCTTCCGGGGGAAAAACATCCAAGGGAACAACCGCCGCAGGATTGCCGGCAAAGCGCCGCGAGGTGAAGGCGTCGACCTGGAAGATAGGGGCGCGCATCTTCCACCATATTAAATCAGCCCTCTCGAACGCCAGCCAGCCAGCCGAAGATCTGGCACCCTGCCCAAACAACTGGCCTTGCCAGCCATGCTCGCGAAGCGAGATCCTTTCAGTAAGATGAAAGAGCTCAAACAGAACGACGGCCCGGTGGGTGAGCCGGCTCCTCGGCAAGTAGAAAAAGACACCTCGGCGGCATCAGCCGCGGCAGAAATCGCCAGCCCAGCACCTGCAACCAAGCCTGACACGATGAGGGCGGAAGTGGCGCCGCCAGCGCCTGTCGCGACAGAAGCGCTCGTAATAGTTGAAGAGGAAAAGCCGGTCGGCGCGGATGCGGCCGCCCGGGTTCCGGTTTCGCCCACTATCCACCTGGAAAAAAAACATCCCCTGGCCATCCGCTGGATGCACTGGGTGAATTTCCCGGTTCTGTTCACCATGATCTGGAGCGGGCTGCTCATCTACTGGAATGACTCGGACAATGCCTACCACCACCCTCATGCTGTCTACCGGGTAGGCCTTGGGCCGATCACGCTGTTCCGCTTTTTTCCCCACTGGTTCTGGCAAGCAATGGATGCGCCCTACCACGTAACCCAAGGGCTGGGCTACCACTTCTTTTTTATGTGGATCTTCGCCATCAACGGATTTCTCTACGTGCTGTACACCGTATTCTCCGGCGAGTGGCGGTTCGTGATCCCTGACAGGGAAAGCCTGAAGCAAGCAATCCTGGTCACCCTCAAAGACCTGCACCTGAGCAAGTACCTTCCGCCCCAGACCAAGTACAACGGCGGGCAAAAAATTGCATATACTTCTGTAATTTTTATGGGCGCCGGGAGTCTCATCACGGGCCTCTCCATCTACAAGCCGACGCAGGCGCACTGGCTGACGACGCTGCTGGGCGGATACGAGATGGCACGGTGGGAGCACTTTCTGCTCACGATCGGGTTCTGCGGCTTTTTTGCCATCCACGTAACCCAGGTGGTCCTGGCGGGTTGGAACAATTTCCGCAGCATGGTGAGCGGGCTGGAAGTGAAATCCATCCACGAACCCTCGCTGGAAGCGGAGAGGAAGAGTTGGGGATGAGCGATCTCGAGGATGGGCAAGCGGAGCAAAAGGCAGCCGATGAAGCGGTGCTGCGGGAGAGCCGCAAACACACCCGCCGCAGCTTCGCCGTAGCCGCCGCTGCCGTTGCCGCGGGGTGGGGCTTTCACGAATGGATCGATCGCAGCCGGCGGCTGAGTATGCAACCGGAGCCGTTCCGGCGGGCTTTTGAAAGTAATGCCGCGCTTTCGCGAGGTGTTTTCAACGACCGCGCCCTGGCGCCCACCTACTCGCTCAAACGGGCTGAGGATCTGCGGGTGAATGGGGTCTATGGCCTCAAGCAGGCACTGGTTCCGGAAAGTTGGCGTCTGCAGGTAACGGGAGTGGCCAACGCGCGCAACTATCCGCAATACGCATCGGACGTCACCGCCTGGGAGTACCGTTATGCGGATGTGAAGACGACGGAGGACCAGGGCCACGATACGAAAGTCGCGCCCAGCGCGGACACGGCAGAGAAGATGGCGCCGAAATCGATGTTGGCCCAGGAAAAACTCCGCCAGGAGCGCGCCGGACGCATGCCGCGCGGGCAGGAAGAGGCGGGAGAAAGCCGGTCGACATTGCCGCCCGGAACCCCCGGCCTGCTGCTGACCTTGGACAATGTGGTCAAGCTTCCCAAGCATGACTTGGTCACGCAATTCAAGTGCATCGAGGGCTGGAGCCAGATCGTGCATTGGAGGGGCGTGCGCATGGCGGATTTCATCGCCGCTTACCCGCCGCAAAGACGGCCTGACGGAAGCTTGCCCCGCTACGTCTACATGGAAACGCCGAACGGCGATTACTATGTCGGTTACGATATGCACGTTTGTATGCACCCGCAGACCCTGCTGGTAACAGAGATGGGGGGAAGCCCGCTGACGCAGTATCACGGAGCACCGCTGCGGCTCCATGCTCCCACCAAATACGGCTACAAGCAGATCAAAAGAATTGGTCTCATCGCGTACACGGACGACAAGCCGGACGATTACTGGACCAAACTGGGCTACGACTGGTACGCGGGACTCTGAAGATGTCTACCCGACGGGCCGCGCCCGCTTTTATAAAGGCGAAAGATGAGTTGCTTCTGGATCAGGTGGCACGGGATCTGGAACAACAAGTTGCCTTCGGCGGGCTGCTGCCGGGGGACCGCCTGCCCGGGGAACGAACGCTCGCAGCACGACTCGGCCTGAGCCGGAACACGGTGAGCGCGGCCTATCACTTGCTCGAGAAGCGCGGGGTGATCCGCCGTGTTGCCCAGCGCGGAGCCTTTGTTTCTCCGGCAAGCCCCGCGGACAACCCCATCGAGTGGAGCGGCAAGATATCCCGGCAGGCTCATTTGTTGGACGAGCCGGTACTGGAGATGCTGGCGCAAAGTCGTCTGCCAAACTTACGTTATCGCCTTTCGGCGGGCACACCGGCCCTCAGCTTTTTTCCGCTGGGGCCTTTTCAGAAGGCGGTCAACGATGTTCTGAGGAAAGAGGGTGTGCAGGTGCTGGCCATTGCGCCGACGGAAGGCCAGCCGCGGTTGCGTCGCGCAATCGGTGAGATGGAAGGCGTGGAAAGCAGCCACATTTTGATTGTGGCCGGGGCCCAGGAAGGCATTGACTTGCTGGCACGGTGCCTGATTGAGCCGGGAGACCGCGTCGTCATCGACAGGCCCACTTTTCCTGGAGCGATCCAGGCTTTTCAGGCCGCGGGAGCTCAACTGGTGGAATGGGATACGAAGGAGTGGTCGGGGGAAGAACTGGAGCGGTTGCTGATTGCCCACCGTCCCAAACTGATCTTCACCATGCCTACCTTCCACAATCCAACCGCGCGCACCATGGACGAAGAGCAACGCGGGAGACTGCTCGGACTGGCAGCACGCTACGCAATACCCATCATCGAGGATGACGTGTATTCGAAGACCCGTCTGCAGGGCTCGGTACCGCCGTCTCTCTACCGGATGGATAAGCACAACGTTGTGCTTTACCTGAGCACTTTCTCCAAGATTCTTGCTCCGGGCTTACGGCTGGGATGGATTGCCGCGCCTCCGCATATGGTTAAGCAACTTTCACTGATCAAGATGCGGGCCTGCCTGTTTACCGAAGGGCTGTTGCAATTGGCCATGGCTGAACTGCTGGAGAATGGGGTGTTCGAGGAGCACCTGGAGCGGCTGCGAAACGCTCACCTTGGGTTACAGAAGGCAGCCATCGAGGCGCTACGGCAAAATTTCCTGAGCGAAGAGCTGGAGTTCTTCATTCCCCAGGGCGGACTGTACATCTGGTGCCGATGGCGGCGCCCGGTCGACATGGAGGCGGTACTGCTCGATGCTCAACACAAAGGGGTCAGCGTCGCACCGGGCAGAGCGTTTTTTGCCGGAGCGGCGGATGATAACTCTTTTCGCATCTGTTTTACGGCATGTTCCGAATGCGACTTGCCGGAAGCGATTCGCCTGCTGGCTGACGCGTTTCACGGCGCGAACAAGTTCTAGGAAAGCGCTAACCCACTTACGGGCTCGGGAGGCATCCATCGAGAAAGGATGGCCGACAAGGCATCAGGATCGATTGGCTTGGTGAGATGGTCATTCATCCCGGCGTCGATGCTCCGTTCACGATCGCCGTTCATGGTGTGCGCAGTCATGGCAATGATGCGCAGGTCCTGGAATCGAGTTTCGGCCCGAATCAGCTTGGTCGCCGTCAATCCGTCCATCACTGGCATTTGGATATCCATGAGAACCAAGTCAAAGGCGTGTGTCAGCATTTGGTTCAGACCCTCGCGGCCGTTCCCCGCAAGGGCAACTCGAATTCCAAGGTTGCCCAGCAATTCGCTGGCAAGGTCGCGATTGATCTCGTTGTCTTCGACCACCAGGACTCGCCGTCCCGTTAGCTCCGGGGGAAGATTTCCCGGTTTTTGCAACGTGGAGTGAGAGTTTTCAGCGTTGTGCCCACCGAGGGATGCAATGGCGCGCATGAGCGTCTCTTCGCTGATTGGCTTGACGAGAAAGCCCTCGAACATAGGGTCCCTCAAGCCGTGCATCACCTCTTCGGATTCGAAGGACGAGATCATGAGAATCGCAGGGATGGGGCGAAGGGTTGGATGGGCCTTGATACGGCGAGAAGCTTCAATCCCGTCGATTCCCGGCAAGCGCCAATCCATTAGAACCAGACCGAAGGGCTGGCCCGCCTGAGAGCCGTGGAGAAGCGCCGGCAGCGCCTCTTCAGCGGAGGAAACCGCGCGGGCAAGAAAGCCATTGGCCTGGATCATTCTGACCAGAATATGACGAGTGATCTCACTGTCGTCCACGACGAGAACCGATTGCTTCAGGAGATTGTGCTGGAGCTTGTGATCGATCAGCTGCGACGCGGTACCGGCGATGCCGACGTTGACCGAGAAGAAAAAGCTGCTTCCCGCTTCGAGCCTGCTTTCGACCGAGATGCTGCCTTCCATCAGCTCGCAGAGCTGCTTACAAATAGCAAGTCCAAGGCCGGTCCCGCCGTACTTACGAGTAAATGATGTATCCCCTTGGTTGAACGATTGGAAGAGATTTGAGACCTGGTCCGGGCTCATGCCAATGCCATTGTCCTCCACCGAGAATGCCAGCCGCACTTTACCGGAAATCGGCTCTTCCGCCTTCACTCGCACGACCACCTGACCACGGTCACTGAACTTGATGGCATTGTTGACCAGGTTGATGAGGACCTGCCCCAGTCTCAAGGGATCGCCGATGATCGAACGGGGTACATCGTCCGCTGCTGTGCAGACGATCGCAATGCCCTTTTCCTCGGCTTTTTGACCGACAATGTCCATGAGATTGCGCAGTACTTCATCGAGCGAGAAGACGATCTGCTCTACTTCGAGCTTTCCGGCTTCGATTTTCGAGAAGTCGAGAATGTCGTTCACGATGCCCAGGAGCGATTGCCCAGCGGTCGCGATCTTGGCTAGATATCCATCTTGCTTGACTGTGGGAGCGGCGCGCCGGGCCAGATAGGTCATACCGAGGATGGCGTTCAACGGGGTCCGGATCTCGTGGCTCATATTAGCCAGGAAGTCCGACTTGGTACGGTTCGCGGCCTCGGCGACCGCCCTTGCCTGGCGCGACATCTCCTCCGCCCGCTTGCGCTCTGTAATGTCGCGAACCAGCCCAACGAGCAATCGCTCCCCGTGAAACGAGACCTCCGTGACCGTCAACTCTATGGGAAACTTGACCCCTGCCCTGGTCAAACCTTCCAGCTCCCTGCCAACCCCGATGGCGTGGGCGGAGCCGATCGATTCATGACGCGCCCAATAGTCATCGTGGCTGCTATGGTTTGGCTCGGACATCAACATCTTGATGTTTCGGCCCACCACATCGTCGGTTTCATACCCGAACATCTTGACCACCGCGGGATTAATCGAGATGACGCCCCCACTCCCGTCGATCGTGATGATGCCATCCAAAACATTGTCAAGGATGGTCCGCAATCTCGCCTCGGCATCCGTCAAGGCGCCTTGTATTTTGAGCGTTTCTTCGCGTTGTACGAATAGATCGAGATATACCTTCACCTTGCTCTTCAATATTTCCGGGTTGATGGGTTTGAAGATATAGTCGACCGCGCCAATCTCGGCTGCCTGGGTGGCATAGCGTTCCTCCTTGCTGATGGCCGTAACGAAGATAATGGGCACCCCGCGCATCGATTCATGGTCCTGCATCAAGATGGCGGTCTCGAAGCCATCCATCTCCGGCATCTGTACATCGAGCAGCACAACGGCGAACCTGTGACGAAGCAGAAGGGAAAGCGCCTCGTTGCCTGAATTGGCCTTGAAGATTCCGGCGTCAAGATGGCGGAGTATTCTCTCCGTGGCCAGCAGGTTCTCCCTGCGGTCATCGACGACGAGAATATTGGGCCGTGCCACCGCTGGAACGGCTTTTGTCGGTCCTGTAGTGTCACGATCAGCCGGCGGTGTCATAAGCCTCGTCCAATGCGCAAATCTGAATCAGAAATTGCGCGATGCGTGGCAAATCGGCAACGTGGTCGACAGAGGTTGCTCGCAGCGCCGCGCGTGGCATAGCAGAGACGGATGCCGTTTGTGGGTTCTCCACAATCGTCAGCCCGCCGCGAGCTTTGATGACTTTGAGACCCTGTGCGCCGTCCGCATTGGCTCCGGTGAGCACGACGCCGATCAGCGACTCGGCAAACGCATCCGCCGCGCTCTCAAACAGGACATCGATGGATGGGCAGCAATAATTGACGCGCTGATCGACCGTCAGGCTCAAGGTGCGATCGGCTTCGATCAGCAGATGATAACCCGCCGGAGCCAAATAAGCGTGACCGGGGCGAAACGGCTCTTTGTCTTCGGCTTCGCTTACCCCAATCTTGCTCATTGCATTCAGATAAGCGGCCAGAAAGCCGTCAGAGCGCTCATCGCGATGCTGAACGACGGCAATGGGAAGCGGAAAGGAAGCCGGCAGCGCAGGGAGAATGACCTTCAGCGCCCCGAGGCCTCCTGCGGAAACACCGATGACTACGGCTGCATAACGCATCCTAGACTCCACACTTCTGGTAAATTCTCTGCGCCTTATCCACGGCGACAAATACCGGCCGGACGATGGTGAAATTAAGCGACTCGCGGTTGCCGAGGCAGAGAAAACCGCTATGGCGAAGGCTTTCCGAAAGTTTCGCCAATACCTGATCCTGCAGCGTCCTGTCGAAATAGATGAGCACGTTGCGGCAGCAGATCATGTTCATCTCCCCGAAGACACCGTCGGTGACCAGGTTGTGATACGAAAACGTGATCCGCTCTTTCAGAAAGTCTTTGACTTTCGCCAGTTCGTACCCGTCGCTGTAATAGTCGGAAAGATGGCTTTTGCCGCCTGCAAGCCGATAGTTCGCGGCATATACCTCCATTTGCTTCGCGGGATAGACACCATTTGCCGCGGCATCCAGAGAATGCTTGTTGAAGTCGGTAGCATAAATCCGCGCCCGGTCGAGAAAGCCCTCTTCATGAAGCAGGAGGGCCATGGAATAAACCTCTTCGCCTGTGGCACACCCTGCGTGCCAGATCTTGATAAACGGATAGGTTTTGAGCAAAGGGACGACCTGCTTGCGGAAAGCCTGGTAGAACTCCGGATCGCGAAACATCGCGGTAACGCTGATGGACATGATCTTCAGGAATTCGTCGAATGATTTGTCGTCATGGAACAGCCTGTCCAGCAATTCGCTGAAACGTGTAAGCCTCGTATGGGTGAGGGCCCTTTGCAGGCGGCGCTTGAGAGAGGCACGCGAATAATGGGCAAAATCATATCCGTAGCGGCTACGTATACCGTGCAGCAGCGTATCGATTTCCACTTCTTCGCAGTCGGTTGGGCGCATGAGGACTCAACTCAGGCGGATCATACCACCGCCTCGTGACGGAACAGCAACACACGCAGCAGCGTAAGCAGCCGGTCGATGTTCACTGGTTTGGTCAGATAATCGTTCGCCCCCGCGGCTATACATTTCTGCTGTTCGTCCGGCATTGCACGCGCGGTAAGGGCGATAATCGGCAGTTCGCGAAATGATGTGTGCTGGCGGATAGCACGCATGGTTTCATAGCCATCCATCACAGGCATCATAATGTCCATAATGATCAGATCGATGGAGCTGTTTTCTCTAAGCTTTTCCAGAGCCATCTGGCCATTGTCGGCAATGATGATATTCATGTCGTGTTTCTTCAGCAGCTTGGAGAGAGCGAAAGTATTCCGCAGGTCGTCGTCAACCAGCAGCAGAGTTCTGCGTTGCAATACGCGGTCGGGATCGTGCTGCATGCGAATCATCTCCTGCTGATCGCTGGAGAGTGACGACTCCACGCTGTGGAGAAACAAGGTGACTTCGTCGAGCAGCCGCTCTGGCGATCTGGCGCCCTTGATGACGATGCTTGCGGTGTAACGAGAGAGCCGCGCATTTTCCTCCTCGGTCAGTTCACGAGCGGTGTAAATGATGACCGGAGGAGTTTCGCCGCCCTTGGCTGCTTTCTCCATGCGCTGCAAAATTTCAAAGCCGGTCATATCGGGCAGTTGCAGGTCGAGGATGACGCAATCGAATCTGCCGGTCGCGAGCTCGCGGAGGGCTGTGACCCCATTGCCGGCGATGGTAATGTGAATGTCCTTTTTGTCGAGTAAGCTTTGCACAGCGACTTGCGTTTTCTCGTCGTCTTCGACCAGCAGCACCTGCTTGAGTTCCGAGTCCAGCAAGGCCTCGATTTTGAGGAACGCGCCCTCGATCGCCTCGATCTCAACTGGCTTGGTTAGATAGCCGATAGCGCCCTTCTGCAAGGGGATGGAGTTGCCTTCTTCGCGGCCGCTTATGATATGAACCGGGATGTGGCGCGTATGCAGGTCATGCTTTAGCTGGTCAAGCACATGAATTCCGTCGATATCGGGCAGTTTCAGGTCGAGCAGGATGGCCGTCACGGGCTCTTCCAGCGCCAGCACCAAAGCGGTCTTCCCATCGCCGGCGGCCAGGCATTTGTAGCTGCGCTTGCGCGCGATCCTCATCAAGGTGGCGGCGAATGCCGGGTCATCCTCAATGATCAACAGCACTTTGTCTTTCGTCCCAATATTGTGCCGGTCATCGGGGATGAACTCCGCCATGACACTTTTGGGCATGCTTTTTAGCTGTATGCGATTGCCCTCAGGTGGGGCATATGCCGAAGCTGCGGGTATATCGTGGGTGTCGACCTGTTCCAGAGTGACCGGCAAGACAAGAGTAAAGCAGCTGCCCGCGCCCTTCCGGCTTGCGACATGGATTTCGCCGCCCAGCGTATGGGCGAATTTGCGGGCTATGGCCAGTCCCAGGCCAGTGCCGCCGTAATGCCTGTCAATGGAGCCGTTTTCCTGCTGGAAGGCTTCAAAGATATCTTCAAACTTTGAAGACTCAATGCCGATACCGGTATCGCTTACCGAAAAAGCGATGGAGTTCCGGTGATCGAGCGAACTGCGGTG
Source organism: Acidobacteriaceae bacterium (assembly GCA_049800615.1). GTDB lineage: Bacteria > Acidobacteriota > Terriglobia > Terriglobales > Acidobacteriaceae > PALSA-350. The sequence continues at coordinate 10,123 of JBARKD010000219.1, forward strand.
CAGTGCCATCTGGCGATCCGGGGTGTGTACTTCAAGCGTCACCGACCCTCGTTCGGTGAATTTGAAGGCGTTTGCCAGCAGGTTTTTGAGGACTTGTTCGACGCGCTGAGCGTCCGTGCGCAAGGTGGCAGGAAGGTCGCCGGCCACTTTGATCGGGAACTCCACCGCCTTTGCTTTGGCGATGGGAGAAAACTGTTGCCGTATTCTCCCCACCATGCCGGCCAGCGTGACCTCCTCAACGACAACTGTGAGCTTGCCCGCCTCGACCTTGGAAAGGTCGAGAATATCGTTGATGAGGGCAAGTAACTCCAGGCCGCCGTTGTGAATGATGCGCGCTTCTTCTACCTGTTCGTCAGTGAGATTGCCCTGCTCGTTCCCGGCAAGCAGCTTGGCAAGAATGAGGAGGCTGTTGAGGGGCGTACGCAATTCATGCGACATATTGGCCAGAAATTCGGACTTGTACTTGCTGGCACGCTCCACTTCTGTGGCTTTTTGCTCAAGAAGGCGCTTACTCTCAGTCAGCTCTTCGGACTGCTGCTGGATTTGGGAATTCTGTTCCTCGAGCGCCCTGGTCTTTTCTTCCAGCTCCTCGTTGGAGGCCTCAATCTCTTCATTGGAGGCCTTCAGTTCTTCCTGCTGCATCTTGAGCTCTTCTTCGCTCTTCTCCAACTCCTGGGTGTAGTGCAGCATCTGCTCCGCCGCGCGCTTCCGGCTTCGTTGATAGAGCCAGATGGAGAGTACGATGGCGGCATAAAACACCACGACGGTAGAAAACGTCATCGTTTTGTTTTGCCGGGTCGTGATGTCGTTGGTTTCGTTCCGCAGGGTTAGCAGATGGTTCTCTTCCGTTTCCATGATGCGCGCCATGGTGCGGGCGTGATCCATCAGCTCCTTCCCCTGGTGAATATCCCGGAGGCCGTCCATTGTGGCCTGCGTTCTGCGCGCTTGAATGGTGGCTGCATAATAGTCGAGCAGCTTCCTGACTACCTCGTCCATTTCATCCAGATTGCTCTGCTGCACCGGATTGTCCGCCGTCAAAGAGCGGAGGTACGCTAACTCCTGGGTGATGGAGCGATGCTCCCGGAAGCCAGTCTCTACTACGCCCGGACCTAACGCGACGGCGGAATTTTGCGCACCCTTGCCAGATCCCAGCGCTGACTGCTGGGGCTGTGAAGTTGCCTGATTCGTGCCAGGACTATCGCGGAGCGCATCGCGGTAGACTTCCAGGTACTCCTCATCCCCGGTGAGCAGGTAGGCTCGCTGGCCGGTCTCAGCATCCTCAAGTTTGCTGAGCAGAGATTCTAAGTGGGCAATGACATCATAGGTATGCACCAGCCAGAAGTTGGCCTCGACGCTTGCCTTTTCCTGCTGCCAGAAAGACAGAAGGGCGAGGAGCACGAGCAGCGACACGGCTCCGATAGCAATCGCCGTCGCCTGACGAACAAAAAAACTGCCGGTGGCAGGCCGCATCGGCTCCATATGGAATCAATCCCTCGTTGTACCCCATCGTTATCGGCTCTGCGCCGGGACCTCGAGGGTTTTTTACACACCTTTCGTCACATGCGCCGCACTTTCGTCACGAAATTGAGCGAGGAGAGGGCGCAACGTCCGTTCATCCCACCTGAAAACTCTGCTGAGATAAGGAGCGCCGGGGAATCAGGTTCAGACTGCAGCGGTCTTCCGTAACCCAGAGTGCGCGCCTGGCGCGCTCAGAGGAGGAAGTCGAAGAGAAACCTTCAAGCTTTCGCCAGCGCTTCCAACACCATGCCGGCCGCCTGGGACACGCTTCCCGCGCCGAGAGTGAGGATCACGTCGCCCTCGCCGGCTTGGGCTACGGTCCGATTCACGGCTACATCAAAGGTAGGCGCATACTGAACTTCCTTGCGGCCGATGACTCGGACCAGGGCGGGAGCATCGACGCCCTCAATGGGCTCTTCGCTGGCAGCATAGATATCCAGAACCTGAACGGTATCGGCGTCGTCAAAGGCGGTGGCAAATTCGCTTATAAGGTCGCGGGTGCGGGTGTAGCGATGGGGCTGAAAGATGAGGTGCACGTGACGATATCCTGCCTCCCGGGCAGCGTTCAATGTAGCCCGGATTTCGGTGGGGTGGTGTCCATAGTCGTCCACCACAGCCACCCCGCGGACACTTCCCTTGAGCTGGAACCGCCGGTCCACTCCGCGAAAGTCCTGCAGAGCCTGGGCAATGTGCTCAAAGGAAACGTCGAGCTGGGTGGCAATCGCCACCGCAGCGGTTGCATTGAGCACATTGTGCCGGCCGGGCACATTTAGGGCGAAGGGCCCGAGGACCAGTCCTCCGACAGCCACCTCAAAACGGGATCGCACCCCCTCCGCCGCGGGGAGCATACGAAGAACGTAGTCCGCCATAGGCGAGGTGCCGTAGGTGAACACGCGCCTCTTCACCCGTGGCAGCAGCGCGGCAAGTTGCGGGTTGTCGATGCAAGCAGTGCAGGCGCCGTAGAACGGGACCCGCTCCATGAACTCCAGAAACGCAGCCTCCACGTCCTCCATGTCGCGATAACAATCCATGTGCTCGCGATCGAGGTTTGTGACCACAGAGAGGATGGGGGAAAGCTTGAGGAAGGAGCGGTCGCTCTCATCGGCCTCAGCCACCAGGTATTGGGACCGTCCCAGGCGTGCGTTCGAACCCATCGCGTCCACCCGGCCTCCGACCACGACGGTAGGATCCAACCCACCGGCCGCCAACACAATCGCGATCATGGAGGTGGTGGTGGTCTTGCCATGCATGCCGGCAACCGCGATCCCATACTTAAGGCGCATGAGCTCGGCCAGCATCTCAGCCCGCTGGATGACGGGAATCTTTCGGTGCCGCGCTTCGATCACTTCGGGATTCTGCTCATTGACCGCGGAGCTGGTCACAACCACCCCGGAGCCAACCACATTCGCGGCTCCATGTCCTTGAAATATGGTCGCGCCCAGAGTGCCCAGGCGGTCAGTAATGCTGGACGCACGCAGATCGGAGCCGGAAACGGCGTAACCGAGGGTGAGGAGAATCTCCGCGATGCCGCTCATCCCAATGCCGCCAATACCAATGAAATGAACGCGTTGCGTTTTCGCAAACATGGCGGGAGAAGGGAGGGAGGCGAGGCTCACTTCCCCCTACTTTAGCAGCTGTAATGTATTGCTTCCCCTTTTACAGGTCCCACATCTAATATGTAGCGCATGATCAGAGGTGAGAACAGGCCG
>JBARKD010000220.1:0-4754 GCA_049800615.1 Acidobacteriaceae bacterium
TGCAAAGAAATCCCGCAGCCGCGCGCCACTCCCACCATCCAGAGCGAATCACGCATCGCCTAACCCGACCGTACTCGCCCCATTCTGTTTGAGACAACAGGAGGGAGCCGCGGCAGGCTCCCTCTTGGAGGAAAGACGACTGCATCTTGTGAACCAGTTTCGTGACTAGAAGGTCAAGCGCAGTCCAAAACTAAGCTGGCGCATTCCATTGGGCGAACCTGGAGAGGCGTCCGCTTCAATATCCGTGACTTTCCCATTGCCGGCGCAATCGATACAGGTACCACTGCCGCCCTGGTTTTGGTTGAAGCCGAGAACGGGATGGTTGAACACGTTATATGCGTCCATACGGAATTGCAGCTTGACCTGCTCATAGAGCAGGAAGTTCTTAGCAAGAGATGCATCAGCGCCGAAAAATCGCGGCCCCCGGAAACTGTCATAGCCGCGGTTCCCGATGGCGTTGACTCCGGGGTCGGAAAATCCGTTGCCGCTCGGCAGACTGGTGATGCCTGTCGTAGGGTCGACTACATCTGTGACTGGCGTGAAGAAAGTAACCTGATGCGTCGCACCGTCGAAACTGCCCGCTCCGGTGTGGAACGATCCTGGACCCTTATTTGGACGGCACACGCCGGTGTCTTGCTCCAGATTACAAACCGAGCCCGACAAGCCAGGCGTCCAGGGCAGGCCACCGGCCCAATTGACCGTGCCGCTGATTTGCCAGCCGCCGATCACCTCATCCACGCCGCGGCCCACCCCACCAGCGAACGACTTACCCTTGCCGAAGGGCAACTCATAAATCAGATTCGAAACCCACTGGTGATTACGCAGATTGTCATCCGGCCCGTAGGCTATCGACTTCTGATCGGCGTAAAAATTACTGTCGTAGTGATAAGAATGGGCGTAGTTGTAAAAGCTCATGAACTGCAGGCCCTTCGCGAAGCGTTTATCGACCTTGATGGTGAGCGCGTTATAGGTTGTGCTGGCATCGTTTCCGGCATAATTGCCCTGGTCGGTGAAGCAGCACTGCAAAACGCCCGGGGCGCTTCCCAAGGTGTTGGACGGGTCAGCATACGCAGGATAGGTAAACGCGTTCCAGTACGGACGCCGCTCCACCTGAGGGATAGCCGGCACCCAGGTACAAGCGGCTGGGCATCCCTGCAGGGTTCCTGTTCCAAACCCTGGCTGATTGATATTGTAAGTCGGGCCATCTCCGGCGAAGCCGTGGGTTCCCTTGTTCCCGAGATAGGTGACCTCCAAAGTCATCGTACTCGTCAGTTGATGCTGGACCGTCGCGTTCCAAGTGTCGACATAGGGCAAGCGCTGGGAAGTCGGCCTTATATGAGGCTGAATGCAGGAAGGAGGGACAATCGTACCGCCGGGGCCGGTAGTATTCCCGAAGGTGCACCCAGGTCCAGCCAGAGGTAACAGGCCGTTCGAAGGCACTGCCGGGAATGTGAAGACCGGAGGCCCTGCTGCCAGGGTGAATGCATCCAAATACTGATTCGTATTTTGTGCAAGCTGAGCCGCCAGCACCGGGAGATTTTGCGTTACGGCGTGGCCGAAGTTGGAGCCGAAGACTCCCATGTCATAGCTGCGGCCATATCCCATACGAACTACAGTTTTCGGCCGCACCTGATAGGCAACTCCGAGACGGGGAGCAAAGGCGTGCCAGTCGTTCGCGATGTTTCCGTTGAGGCCGATCCCACCAACACCAGCAACGCGGTCCTCGCCTTGGACGATATTCGCGAATCCGCCGTGTTGTACGCCGTTCACATATTCTGGGAAGTAAACTTCCCAGCGCAAACCGTAGTTAAAAGTCAGTTTCGGAGTGACACGCCAGCTGTCTTCTCCGTAGTAGAACATGCGGTGTTGTCTTTCCGCGGCGTTAGTGCTGGTGCTGACGTACCGGCTCACGCTCCTGACGTCTCCCAGGAGAAAGCTCGCCAGAGCCAAGCCGCCCGAACCGCCATTAGAAGTATTGCCATCGGTGAAGTTATACACACCCGTTCGATTCGAGTCGCTCGGCACGCGCAGGTTCTCCGCGTAGCGAACATCCGCACCAAATTTAAAGGTATGGTTCCCGCGGGTCTTGGTCCAGTTGGTGACAAACTGGAATTGTTGTTCGCTTTCTATGAGCGGACAATTGCAGCGGGCAACGCCTAGGCCATCGCCAAACGCATCTGAAGTCTGGTTGTTGTTGCCATTGAAGTCGAACTCGCCCCACCCTGAGGTGAAAGGGTCGCCGAGATTTGCGTTCGGAATTCCGACGGCGGTCATAGGAGTTGCGCCCTCATCCGGCTTGTGCGTATGCGGGTTGTATTTGAAATAGCCGAAACGGAAATCAGCCAGAAGTGACGAACTGAACGTTTTGGTCACTCCCGAAGCCAAGCTGTGATTGTGAACGATAGAGCTTCCGGCCAGACCGCCAGGACCAAAACCTATTCCGCCCAAAGCGCCCAAAGCCCCCTTGCCGGACAGGCTGAAGGAGTCGAGGCTATAACGTCCGAAAATCGACACGCTCTGGCTGGCGGAGTAATCAATGCGGGTATCGAAAGCGTTCTGGTTGAACGGACCCGCTCCATTAGCCAGAAAGTTAAGACTGGTACCCCCGTTGGAACCTGGGTTGTTTGGCGCAGGGAACAGGGCCAGGATGGCGGCAGCTTGCGATGAAATTCGACCAATCGGGATCAAGTTACCGGCGAATTGCGCCCTGCCGGTCCCGTCCGGGTTTCCTGTAGTGGGGTCGTAAACCTGTCCGCCACTACCACTGACAGTGGTTCCGATATATTCGCTCAAATCGCAAAAGCCGGGAGTACTGCTTGTTGCGTTCGTAGCAGGATTACAGGTTGACGTCACCGTCGCTGTGGGCACCGATATCTGATTTGTTATTCCACTGGATTGTCGTGTAGCTTGGTAATCACCGAAGAAGAACAGCTTGTTCTTGATGATCGGGCCACCGACGCTCCCACCGAACTGCTGCCACTTGCTTTGAGGGATGGGACTGGCTGCAATGCCGGGGCGTGCATCCCATTGCGTGAAAGGATCCTTAGCCTCGGTTGCATCCGTGCGGCGGAACCAGAACCCGCTGCCGTGAATCTCGTTGCTGCCCGACTTGGTCTGCACAGTGACCAACCCGGCAAGCGCTTTGCCGAACTCGGCGTCAAAATCCGCAGTGGTGATTTTTGCTTCGGTCACAGCGTCGAGGTTCGGATTGATGACGATAATCCCCAGGATGGGATCTTGATTGTCGGTGCCGTCTAATTCAAAACCGGTCCCGCTAAAGTGCTGGCCATTGACGAATATTTGGCCGCCGCCTTGCGGGTTCTCGGTCGCGGCATGTGACCAACCGAGCTTTTGGGTCCCCGGGGTCAGGAGTTCGAAATTCGTGAAGTTGCGGTTCAGGACGGGCAAGTCTTCGACGTATTTCGCATTAAACTCCACCGCTACGTCGGCGCGGTCAGTCTTCAATTGCGGGGCTTCGGCGGTTACTTCCACCTGCTCGCTCGCGGAGCCGACTTGGAATTGCCCGTTGACGTCGGTGCCCGTATCCGCGGAAACCTGAATATCTTTGAATTCCAACGTCTTGAACCCCGGGCCTGCGATCTGGACCGAGTACACATCTGGGGTCAAGTGGCTCACCGAGTAGTTTCCACTCTCATTCGTCGTGGTCTCGGTAGACACGTTCTTGGTCTGGCTCGTGACTGTGACCTTGGCTCCGCTGACGGCGGCTCCCGAAGGATCGGTTACCGTGCCCAAGATGCTGCCATAGACGGCCTGACCGAGTGCGCTCGGCACCCACAGACTGCACAGGAGACTGAACACAGCCACAAAGATCCAAGCTGACCTTTTCATGAAACTTCCTCCTAGAAACTGTTAAACCGAAGTGCCCCGGAAATGCAGGATGGTAATGGTGATCACGAACTGTGCAGTCGTAGTACAAAACAATTAGCTGGATAAAGTTTCATTAGGTTTGATACCGTTACAGGTGTAAAGTCCCAATGTTGCAGTAAGATACAACGTTCGGTTACTTCAACGTAATATGGCTGTCACTCATTCCTTCGCGCTCGGCCGGGAACAATGCTTCCAGCAAATAGATAAACTTATTAAAAGCCATAGTCTGCACACCTCCGAATCCCTGTGCAAACTGCTTCGGTACCTTGCCGAACATTCGCTGGATCATCCTGGTGTCGGGCTCAAGGAATATCAGATTGCCACCGAAGTTCTAGGCCGGCCCGCCGGATTCGATCCGCAAAGTGATTCCACAGTTCGCGTGCAGGCGGGGCGACTGCGCGTAAAACTCGCCGAATATTACACACACGAAGGTGCTGACGATCCCATTCTGGTCGAGATTCCGAAGGGTTCGTACGCTCTCACCTTTCATGTGCGCGCAGGAAAGTCGGGAGTTCAAGCAGCGCCTCCTATCGCTTTGGAACCTGCGATTAAGAAAGAGGAAGCTCCCCCTTTCAGTCGCGGGATGGTGATTACGTTTGCAGTTTTTTCGGTTCTGCTGGCGGCATCGCTCTCCACGACTGCGATTCTGTTGTCGCAAAGAACTCGAACGCAGGCTGCGAGCAGCGCCTCCGTTCCGGCTGCTTACCAGATTTTCTGGAATCGCTTCCTGACTGGACCGCAACAGCCCTGGGTAATTTTCAGCAACGGGAATTTTGTCGGCAGGCCAGAAACCGGGATGCGCTACTTCAATCCGTCATCCGATGCGCGCAGTTTTATTCTCGACCACTACACGGGCGTGGGAGAAG
>JBARKD010000221.1:0-11629 GCA_049800615.1 Acidobacteriaceae bacterium
GCTGAGCCCTGCTCCACCATTAAGGTCTCGGTTGCCTTGGCCGCCCTTCAGGAAGGGATCGTTACCAAGGACACCCCAGTCAATCTCGGCGGCCGCTTCCACATGAACATGACCGAGGCTCTGGCCCACTCCAACAACGTTTACTTCGAGACGCTTGGCCGTCGGCTTGGCTTCGAGCGCGTCCGTCACTATGCCAACCAGTTTGGTCTGGGTGAGTTGGCCGGCTGGAATATACCTGGAGAGCAGCTTGGCATTTATCCCCAGGAGGTGCTGCCTGAGAGTGAGGGCGGGGTTGGCCGCATGTGCTCGTTCGGCCAGGGCGTCTCTATGACTCCGCTGCAGTTGGGTGCGCTCGTTGCCGCGATCGCCAATGGCGGCACTTTGTATTATCTCCAACACCCGACCACAGCCGATCAGGCCGCAAGCTTTGAGCCGCGCGTCAAGCGCACTCTGGATATCGCCAACCTGATCCCGGAGGTTTCGGTTGGCATGGAGGGCGCTGTGGACTACGGCACGGCCCGTTCCCTGCATGCGAACTTCAATGAAATTCCCGTCCTGGGCAAGACCGGTACTTGTTCCAACAACGGCACGCGCTATGGATGGTTCGCTTCCTTCGCGAACACCTCTCATGGCCGCATCGTTACCGTTATCTTCCTTGAGGGTGGCCGGCCCACTTTCGGTCCCAAAGCGGCTGAATTGACCGGCGTCTTCTACCACAGTCTCTGGGATCACAGCTACTTCGCCCAGAAGGCCGCTAACGACACTGTAAGCACTCCGATGCTTACCGACGCCCCAGTAAGCCAATAGCCGTCGCAACCCGTCAGTCTCGAGAGCGCCCTTCCTATGGGCGCTCTCTTCGTTTTGTAGAGTCTATTCGGGCTCACTCCGCCAGGTATTCGGGATCGTGTGGTGCTGCCGGCGAACCGCACCAAGTGGTATAACAGTTATACTAAACGCGATTCGATTTTGACCTGCGCAAGAGCGCCCGGCTTAGGGCGAATCAGAAGCGGGGGATTGGTTTTGAGGAAGCGCAGGAAATCTTCTCCTATCCTTACTACCTCGATCAGCGCTAACAAGAAGCCGGCGTCCGCTGAAGCCATTGCTCGGCTCGCCGACGAGGGCAAGAGCGTATCTCATTTTTTTACCAACCAAGGCCGCATGATGAGCCCGGTCCGTCGGGTGAATGTAGACTTTGCCTCCCCAATGCTCGATGAGCTGGACAATGCAGCCAAAGAGTTGAACGTCAGCCGCCAGGCCGTGATCAAGACCCTCCTACGGCAGGCTCTCGATCAACACTACCTCGCAGTTCGGCAAGCTTCCGAAAAGTAGCAGATGCCTTTTTTATGTTTGAGAACTAGAAAATCCCCTGAGCGGCGACCTCATACAATAGAAGCAGCGTCCCGAGAGAAGATGACTCCTTGCGATCTTCTCCGATCCGGTGACCCTTATCGCGATATGTCAAATGAAGTGATCCATCTGATCCATCCTCCCGACACCCCGGCCATCGCCACAGGCCATGTCTATTTCGGTTTCGACAACAGCTACGCCCGCCTTCCCGAACATTTTTACGCCCGGGTCGCTCCCACGAAAGTGACGGCGCCGTTCTTGATCAAGCTCAACGAGGAGCTGGCGCAATTTCTGGGCCTGAATCCCGATGCATTGGCAAGCCCGGAGGGAGTTGGGATTCTTGCCGGCAACAAGGTGGGCGAGGGATCCGAACCTCTGGCGCAAGCTTATGCCGGGCATCAGTTCGGGCATTTCGTCCCCCAGCTCGGCGATGGCCGCGCCAACCTCTTAGGCGAGTTATGGGGACGAGACGGCAAGCGCTACGACGTTCAATTGAAGGGCTCCGGTCCTACGCCGTTTTCACGAGGAGGCGACGGCAGAGCCGCGCTCGGTCCGGTTTTGCGAGAGTACATCGTAAGCGAGGCAATGGCGGCCTTGGGCGTGCCAACCACGCGGGCTCTTGCCGCCGTGAGTACAGGCGAACGCGTGCTCCGCGAAACCGTCCTACCTGGAGCCGTCCTCACCCGCGTCGCTGCCAGCCACCTTCGCGTGGGCACGTTCCAATATTTTGCTGCCCGGGAAGACATCGACGCCATCCGCCGCCTGGCGGACTTCGCCATCGCCCGCCACTATCCGGAGTGCGCCGAGAAACCACGGCGTTACCAGGATTTCCTTGACGCTGTGATCGCGCGACATGCGCGCCTCGTGGCGCAGTGGATGCTCATCGGCTTCATTCACGGAGTCATGAACACCGACAACACCTCCATCTCCGGCGAGACCATCGACTACGGGCCTTGTGCTTTCATGGAGGCCTACGATCCCGTCAAGGTTTATAGCTCGATCGACCATCATGGACGTTATGCCTTCGGCAATCAGCCTCGTGCCGCGCAATGGAATCTGGCACGTTTTGCTGAAACGCTGCTGCCGCTTCTCGAGCAGGAGCAGGGAAGCGAACAAAGCGCGTTAGCTATGGCTACGGAGTCGATCACCGCTTTTGTCCCGCAGTGGAATGCAGCCTACAATACCGGGCTTTGCCGCAAGCTGGGCCTCTCGCCCGAGCAGGATGGCGATGCGCAGCTCGGTCAAGACCTGCTTTCCCGGATGTCCGAAAATCAGGCCGACTTTACCTTGACCTTCCGCCGTCTATGCGATGCCGCCGCCAGTTCGCAAGCGGATGCGAGCGTACGTGTCTTGTTCGCTAGCCCGGAATCCTTTGACTCCTGGGCCGTTCAGTGGCATCGGCGCCTTCAACAGGAACCGGCGCGACCCGATTCCCTTGCCGCGGCGATGCGCGCTGTAAGTCCTGCCTTTATCCCACGCAATCATCTCGTCCAAGAGGTGATCGATGCGGCTGTCGCGCGAAACGACTTGAAACCCTTCGAGGATTTGCTCAACGTAGTCGTCACGCCATACCAGGACCGGGAAGGCTTGGAAAGGTATGCTGCGCCTGCTCGCCCCGAAGAATGCGTGCTTCAGACTTTCTGCGGGACATAGGGGGAGCCGCTTCACCATTGAGTGAAGCAAATCACCGTCATGACAATTCTGCTTCTTCCACGCTTGCGCAACTCGGAAGAACTCCGTCCATCTTCGTGAGCTTCAGCAATTCCAGCACACGAGGGCTTGCCCCCGCGGCGATCCATCGAATTCCTTTGTTCTTGCAGCCGACATAATGCTTGACAATCATGCCTAAAGCGCTGGAGTCGATATATGGAACCTCCGTCAGATCCAGGATGTTGACCAGCGGTCGTTCCTGTTCCGGAGTCGATGGAAACGTGAGCATGCTGCTTAGCTCGTCCGGTGTAACCGCTCCATACATGTCACGCGCGGTAAAGGGGCCACAGAGCCGGAAAATGACCGTCCCCGGATCCTTGCCTGTTGTGCGTTCGATGGTGAACGGAGAATTCTTCCAAACTTGAGCGTGAGTCATCGGCGGCCTCTCGATCTCGGCGCCTGTACGCCGGAAACTTTCCCGGAAAAAAAACAGATGTTTGGGTAGCTCATAGCATTCTACAGATCCAGAGGGGGCCTTTTACGAGAGACCGCCTGATGCCTCCGACGTTACCGGCAGCTGTGCCGCATCCCATGCCGCCAGTCCGCCCGCCAGTTCGATAAGATCTGTGATTCCGTGAGCGTGCAGGATGCTGGCGGCAATCGATGACCGGTAGCCACCTGCACAATGCACGGCAATGCGGCGGTTGCGGGGTAGTTCTGCAATGCGCTCCTGTAGATGGTTCAGAGGAATGTTTATGCTTCCGACGATGTGTTTGCCCGCCCACTCTCGTGGGTTTCGAACATCGAGCACCAGGGGCGCCTCCGGGCCTGCTGCTTCATCAGCCACCATTTGAGCGCTCACACGTTCTGTCGGCCAGACCAGGTCCGGCCTCTCCGCCAGCGCTTCCATGCCGCCGCCAAGATACCCGCGCACATGATCGAACCCAATGCGCCCCAAACGCAGGGCTCCTTCCTGTTCACGTCCGGGTTCCGCGATGATCACGATCGGCCTGGCCCGGTCAAGCACCGTCCCCGCCCATGTCGCGTACTGGCCGCCCAGGCCGATGTTGATGCTGCCTGCCAGGTGGCCTTTGGCGTACTCGCTCGGCTCGCGAACATCGAGTACCTGGGCGCCCGCCTCGCCCAGTTTGAGCACCTCATCCAATCCAACCGGTCGCAGCGCCTGCTCCAGGTTGCTGTCCAGTGTGATCCGCTCATGAGTGTTCAGCACCGCATCGAATGTGAAGTAAGGCGGAGCGTCTGGCTGATCGGCCGTGACCAGCCGAATAAATGCTTCCTTCGTCATCGGCTGCAGCGCGTAATTATGCTGCCGCTGTTCTCCAAGCGAGGAGACGGTGTCGGATGAAAGCTTCTTGCCGCAAAGAGATCCTGCGCCGTGCGCCGGGTAAACTAACGTCTCGTCAGGAAGTTTCAATAGCTTGCCGTGCAGTGAGTTGTAAAGATGTGCGCCAAGGTCTTCCGCCTTCCATCCAAGCGAGGCTCGCAGATCGGGTCGGCCCACGTCGCCGATAAAGAGCGTATCGCCGGTCAACACCGCATACGGTCCAGCCGAGTCTCGCTTGAGATCGAAAATCAGCAGGGAAATGGATTCAATCGTGTGGCCTGGTGTTTCCAGCACCTGCACGCGCAACCCGGGGAACTCGAGTCTGTCCCCATCCTTCATTGGTACAAAATCATATTGAGCTTTCGCGCATGCCCCCAGGTGAATGGTTGCGCCGCAACGGTTGCGCAATTCCAGGTGACCGGCCACGAAGTCCGCATGAAAATGAGTAAGAAACACGTGGCGGATGGTAAGGTCGAACTTCTCCGCATCGGCCAGATACTGTTGGATATCGCGTTGCGGGTCAACGACGATCGCCGTTCCGCTGACCTCGTCCCCGAGCAAATACGAGGCATGCGCCAGGCAGCCCAGGTAGTACTGTTTCAGGATCATCGAATCTTGCTCCCGCATAATGCCCGGGCCAATCGTTCAAAAGAAGCAGCAAAAAAAGAGCCACTTTGTTCACTTGTGGAATGAGTACATTTTCCACACTGGCTCACTTCATTTCCACACAACGATTTTTGTGGAAGCCCGCTTGAGGCCCGGATTTAGAGAGTACTATTCAGTTCAACGGAAGAGCAATCTTCCAGGAAGAGAGCGGTCTTCAGATCAGGAGCCTCGGCAACGAGGTTCACGAACTCTCCGGGCAACCGGATGATGTCGACTGGCGCTGAGGTAAAGCTCGCATGGTGACTGTCGCAACGGACGAATGAGAGAACTGTGCAGTCTGCGGGGCTCACATAGTTTCGTGATGGGCAATCGTCTGACCCGGTAACTGAGCCAGGTCTTCAAAAAATCGGGGCTGGGGGCGAGTTCTCGAAAGGGAATCCGCCCCTTGCTTTTTCCCCCTGCTTTTACCTCTTGATACTCTCTCTGCTGACCAGCATTCCAGGCTGATATAGCGAACCCCATCTCCAGGAAGTGTAACCGTCTGACAGCAATAGCCTTGGGTGGTTACGAAAAAGTTGGACGAATTTGCCGGATACGTATGGAGTTCCGCGCGGTATTTGGCTAGGATAGTCCGCGTTCCCCACCCGCATCCCGGGCACGCCTCTTGCGTCCCTTTCGAGGAGTTCGTCCATGCCTGCTGCGCGCCTGGGATTCGCCCTGGTTCTCTGCACTGCGGCCGCGGTTCTCTGGGCTCAGCCGTCCGCCGGATTGGCCCAATCCGCTTCCGATCCCCAGCTGGCCAATGCGCTGACCAACCTTGAGCAATATGTGAAGGATTCCATGGCCAAGACCAAGGTTCCAGGTCTGTCCGTTGCCGTGGTCTACCGTGACCAGGTCGTTTTCCTGAAAGGGTATGGGGTCAGAGCTGTTGGAAAGCCGGGCAACGTAGACGCGGACACGATCTTTGAAATTGCCTCATTCTCAAAACCCGTCGCGTCGACCGTTGTGGCGGAGCTCGTCGGGCGTGGAGACCTTAGCTGGGACAGCCGGATTCAGGATCTCGACCCGAATTTCCGGCTCTCGAACCCGGCGATCACCGAGCAGGTAACAGTGCGCGATTTCTTTTCTCATCGCAGTACCTTGCCAGGGGAAGCAGGCGACATTTTGGAAGCTCTCGGCTGGGACCGCCCGGAAATCCTGGAAAAGCTTCGTCTGGTCCCACTGATGGGGGTCTTCCGCCAAACCTACCAGTACAGCAACTTCGGCATCACGGAAGGTGCTTTGGCGGCGAGCCGCCACCTGGGGGAGTGGGAGCAGGTTTCCGAGGACCTGCTTTACAACAAGCTGGGTATGACCCGCACCAGTTCGCGCTTCAGCGAATACTCCAATCGGCCGAACCGGGCCGGCCTTCACTACCTGGGGGACGACGGTGTGTTCCGCAACCGCTTTGTTCGGATCGCGGATTCAGAGGCCCCAGCCGGTGGAGTCAATTCCAGTGCCCGGGACCTGGCGCAGTGGATGCGCTTGCAGCTCGCGGACGGGGTCTACAACGGCCAGCAGATTGTCGACAAGACAGCGCTGCTCGAGACCCGTAAACCTCAAGTCTGCCGGGCCCCGATGGAAAGCACGCCTAAAGGTCCGGAGTGTCCTGGCAACCAGTATTACGGTCTCGGTTGGAACGTGGCTTATCGCCCCACGGGAGAGGTACTGATCTCCCATAGCGGGGCCTTCATGCTCGGCGCCGCCACCGCCGTTTACCTGGATCCGTCGAGGCAGATCGGCATTCTTGCGCTAAGCAACGGCTCCCCCGTAGGTCTGCCCGAAGCCGTTTGTCTCCATTTCCTGGACGTTTTCGAGTATGGAGCGCCACGAATTGACTACCTGACCGTGATCGGTGAGTCCTTTGCCCAGGATCGGGGCAGGGTGCTCGCCAGCTCAACCAATTACAGTACGGAGAAACCGCCGGCGAGTCCATCGCCCAGCGCCCCGGTCTCTTCTTTTCCTGGTACTTATTCCAACCCTTATTACGGAAAGGTGGAGGTCGAACAAGAACAGGGGAAGCTCATTCTACGGCTCCCTCCGTTGGGCGCTTACTACGAACTTAGCCACTGGGACGGTAATACCTACACCTATTACATCGCCAACGAGATGTCGGGGGCGGCCCGGCGGGGCGTCGACTTCTCATCTGACGGCAGCCAGATCACAGTCCAAAACCTGAAATTTGAATATAGCAATGTGTTTCTAAAAGCCAGGTAAGTTGCCTCAGGATCGCAGTAGGAACACCATACAGAGGAATGTTGACAATGTTTAAGCGAGGAATGACCGTCCTGGCCTGTTCAGCTATGCTGTACGCGATTGCCCGCGGGCTAATTTAGCAGGTGAAGCCTGAAGGAATTTTCATGTCACATTCGCTATCCAAAGATAAGTCGCAGTGTTTCGACCAGGAGTGATTTTAGTTGTAAGCACTTTGTTCATTTTGCTAGTATTCCGCCTACAACAAGTTTGCTAACGATCCGGCTCGCTAAGGTACTAGCGTACGAGGGAAAGTGGATTGCTCTATCCTTTCCCGCCCTTTACGAAGGGTCACCCGTCTCCAATCCCCCTTGTATCGGGCCCTGAACTTCAATCAAGAAAACAGGGGTTTTCCTATGGACATTCAGAATCTCTATCATCCGATCCTCACCCATTTTCGTAAGCAGCGTATGCAGCACTTCTTTGAAACGCTGCATATAACATCCAAAACAAAAATACTCGATGTAGGCGGCGCGCCATGGGTATGGATGATAGCCGCGGAACATGGCCTGCCCGAGCCACAAATTACTATTCTGAATATCTTCCCGGAACATCGGCAATTGGCTCCAAACATGCGTTGGATTGTGGGGGACGGCTGCAATCTGCCTTTCGCCGACCAGGAATTCGATGTGGTTTTCTCCAATTCTGTCATCGAACACCTGAGCA
Source organism: Acidobacteriaceae bacterium (assembly GCA_049800615.1). GTDB lineage: Bacteria > Acidobacteriota > Terriglobia > Terriglobales > Acidobacteriaceae > PALSA-350. The sequence goes on from JBARKD010000221.1 coordinate 7,907, forward strand.
CTCACGAATCACAGGTTGCCTTTGCCAGGGAGGTCGAACGCGTAGGCCGCGATTATTGGGTCCAGACACCCGATCCCAGATTCTTTATAGAGCCTCACTACCTGGCGCCCTTTATCCATTGGCTCCCGGTCAGCCAGCGCCGCAAGGTCGCGAGGTATGGGACGATGTGGGGTTTGATGACGCACCCCGATAAGAAAGAGATTGAAGATAGACTTCAGGAAATCCGGCTGATTCCACCGACCGAATTTGGAGAAATGTTTCCCCACGCCGAGGTTATTAATGAGCGGTGGTTGGGAATGCCCAAATCGTTGATCGCCACGCGTCAAGCAACCTACGCCGCATAAGTCCGCTTATCGTCCTGCTTCTTGCTCGGATGTTGCTCCGGACAAGCGGGCAGGGCACAGGCGACCAATTCATCAATGCATCAATACGTTGCGTTGGCGGCGGCCCAGCATCAGCTAAGGCCGGCGGAGAATTTCCTCCAGACGCAATCGATAAGTTCGGCTCACCCGTAACGCCGTCCCGCCGCTTAGCGTGAGAATAGCGTCCCGATTAGACGCCGGTTCCACGCGGAGGATACGTTCTATCTGAACAATCGAAGAACGGTGAATCCGGACGAATTGGGTTCGCTCGAGCCGCGCCTCCAGCGAATTGAGCGTCTCACGTATCAGGTGTGTCCTGGCGCCAACATGCAGTCCCGCGTAATCGCCCAACCCTTCAATCCAATCCACATCTCCGGCCGGAACAAAGGTAAATTCATTGCCCTTCCGCACCGGGAAGCGCTTGATCCAATAGCCGGGATCGCCCGCGGCCGTAACCAGGCTTTGCAGCCGCTCCAGATTGGCCTCTTGACGGTAAAGCGATAACACGCGGCGAGCGCGCTCAATGCAGACCGCAAATCGCGCGTCGTCGATTGGTTTAAGGAGATAATCGAGCGCCTCGACATTGAATGCATCGAGGGCGTACTCCTCGTGCGCAGTAAGGAAAACGATGCACCGCGGCTGGTTTCGAGGCAATACACGGAGAAGATCCAATCCGGAGATACCGGGCATTTCAACGTCAACGAAGATCAGGTCGGGCGACACTCGAGGAATCATGCCCAGTGCCTCATCGCCCGTGCCGCACTCCCCGACGATGGTCAGGTCGGAGTAGGCCGCCAAACGCGTGGTAACGCCAAGTCGCGCCAAAGGCTCGTCATCGACGACGAGTACCCGGATATTCATGGCTTGCTTCCCGCAAGCGGAAGGGAAGATTCACGAACCAACGGAAACGAGAGCGAGATGAGAAAACGGCCCTGGTGTCCCCCGGAAATCGATATGTTCCCCCGCTCTCCATAGAGCTTTTCGAGCCGCGCCCGCGTGTTCGCCAGGCCGAGGCCTTCCCCCCGTCCCTCGCCAGGCCTCGTAGTTTCCTCTGACCGGTCGTTCTCTACCTGTATTTGCAAACGCTCCTCTTCTGCCCAGGCTCTGATTGCGATTTCTCCCCCGCGCGGACAATGTGAAATCCCATGCCGGATCGCATTTTCTACCAGAGGTTGCAAAAGGAATCGAGGCACCTGCGCCTCATATGTCTCGGGACTGACGCTAAGCGCTACTGCCAGCCGAGGCCCAAAGCGAACTTGTTCGATCGATAGATATTCTTCCGTCAGAGAGAGTTCTTCTCGAAGGGTTACCGCATGGACTTCGGGAAAGCTAAGGCTGCTCCGTAGCAGACCGCCAAGCTTGGCGATCATCTGTGTGGCCAACTTTGGCTGCTGGCTCACTACCAGCGAAGAAATCGCGTTCAAAGTATTGAACAGAAAGTGAGGTTGCAATTGGTAGCGAAGCGCCTGCAGTTGGGCTTCTCGTGCGCTCGCTTCCGAAGCCAGGAGCCTGGCTTTCTGATCCTCGGCCATTGCGTAATGCTTGATTCCAAAATACAAGGCACTCCACGCAATGAGCACGATGGCAGCTTCGAAGGCGCGCGCTGCGACCATAGTCCAGCTCACTGGCTGCCGGTCGCCGGCGAAATGAAGTGCGATGACCGCTGATAAAGCGGTGCAAAGAACTCCCAGAACGTAGGAAAGCAGGACCGAGTAGAACATCGCGGAGCTTAAAGGGGTGGATCGCTGCCACAGCGATCGGCACAAAAAGTGGACGACGAAGCTGGCTAAAAATGTCGTGCAAAGGAAAGCTATGCGGTAGGCTACCTCTTCGCGCACGTGGCGGAAGGGGATGTAAGAGATAGCGGTTGCCAGTCCATAGAGCGTCCAGCCTCCCAGCTGAAGCAGCCAGAAGTCGGGCTTGGCACGCCGAACGCCAGGGTCAGACACGTCGTCATTCTACAGATGCGCCTCTTCTGCGGAAACCAACTGGGCGCTTCCCATGCACGGCTCATCGCAAAGCATCCCCGCCCCGCCTCCTCGCGGTTGCAACCGTAGTTCCCGGGCTTAAGCTGAGCATCGACTTTGCTTACTTAAGCGAGGAAATGCCGGTGAGAAAAATTCTTGCGAAAATCAGAGATAGCCCGACGAAAGTCGGAGATAGCTTGATGCGTGCGGGCGGCAAACCCTGGACGCTCCTCGCCGTGTCCTTCTTGTCTTTCCTGAGCGGATCGTTGTTATCGATCCGCCTGGCACACCTTCAGCAGGTGCATGCAGAGGAAAGCCGCGTCTACGAACTGATGGTTTACCACACCCTGCCGGGAAAAGTGCCCGCCCTCGAATCAATCTTTCGCGATGTTTCCAGGCAGCAGGCGCAATACAACTTGAACGTGCTTGGTTATTGGGTACCGAACGAAAATCCCGCCTGGAAGGACACATTTGTTTACGTCGTGGTCCATCCCAGCCGGGAAGCAGCGGAAACAAATTGGCGCGCGCTCCATGCCGATCCCGCATTCCTGCCCTATCGGCGGGCTGCAGAGCCACTGATCGAGAGGGTCAATGGCAGATTCAACGTGGACGAAGTGTATATGCGCCCGTCCGAGTTCTCTCCAAGCAAGTGAAGGCAAAGGTCGAGCCCGGCCTTGTCCCGGGTAACTTCCTGAGGAGTGATAGCTATGCAGTCGAGTAGAAAGCCAGGAGAAGTAGTATTGATAGCGGCGTTGGCATTCATCGCGATGGCGGGGCTCTCCGCTGACGCCGCCTCATACGACCCGCTTCCGCCGCCGGGGAACTACCAGGTGGACCCGGTTCACAGCTTCGTCTACTTCGCTGCCTGGCATCACATCGTGGGCACTGTCCGGGGTCGTTTCGAAAAGGTGACCGGAACCATCACTGCCGCCCCTAACCCGCCGGACTGCTCGCTGGATATCACGATTGACACCGCCACGCTCAGCACGCAATTTCCAAAGCGCGATGATGACCTCCGCGGCCCGGACTTCTTCGACGTCAAGAAATACCCGGAAGCTTCCTACCGCGGTCGCGGCATCCGCCGCGCGGGCGACGCCTGGGTTATGGACGGTACCCTTACCATCCGCGGAGTTTCTAAAGCTGTCCCTATCACATTCGCCTTCAAAGGACTCTTCCCCAACATGCCTCCCGGCAGCCCTGCGCGTGCATCGTTTCACGGCACAGCGGAGACGCGTCGCGGCGATTTCGGGATGACGCGCGACAACGCGATGGAACTGGGCGTTCCCCCCGCCCCTGGCGCCGACGTGCAGCTTGAGATCGATGTCGAGGCGAACCAAAGCCAGCCCGCTCATTGAGGTGCGAAGATGGGTCCCGCCGCGCCCCACCCGATTCGA
>JBARKD010000222.1:0-7935 GCA_049800615.1 Acidobacteriaceae bacterium
ATGCTGGGTTGAATGGAAAGGCTTGCAAGCCTGTTGTTGAGTCGATAGCTAAACGCGCTCACCATCACGATTCCAAGAACCGCAATCGCAAGCACGCTCGCGACCCGCGCAACTGCGTTGTTGATTCCAGAGGCGGCTCCAACACGATCCTGTCCAACTGAGTTCATCACAACCGTCGTGAGAGGAGGCACAGTAATCGCCATGCCCAAGCCCAGAACAACCACGGCAGGGAAAAATGCCTTCCAATAGCTGCCGCCCACTGAGGGCATTGCAAACAGTACAAAACCCAACGCGGCAACGATCGGGCCGACGATTAACGGGGGCCTCGAGCCAAAACGCGTCACCAGACCTCCAGACCAACGGGAAAGAACAAAGATCAAAAGAATGAGCGGCAGCATAGCTGCACCCGCAGCGGTTGCCGAATATCCCTGCACCTGGATCAGATTCAAGGGAAACAAGAAGAAAAAACTTCCAATAGCGGCATAGAGAAACAGCGTAAGCAGGTTCGTCCCGCGAAAGCTGGGAGAGGCGAATAGGCTCAGAGGAACCATCGGTGAACTCGCTCTTGCCTCGACGAACACGAATGAAGTCAGACAGCCGCACCCCACTATCAAACTGGCTAGTACCAGAGGATCAGCCCAACCCCTATTCACTGAATCGATGAACCCGTTAACCAAACCTCCTAATCCGAGAGTGACAAGGAGGGCCCCAAGCCAATCGATATGGCCTCCAGCGGGACCGCGGCTTTCGGGAATATGCAAAAACGAAATCCCAACCACTGCCGCGGCAAGCGGCAGGTTAATGAAAAATACCCACCGCCAGGAAGCGTGCTGAACCAGCCAGCCGCCAAGAACGGGCCCTACTGCGGTAGTGATCGAAGTGAACCCCGACCACGTGCCGATCGCCGGACCGCGGCTTTTCTGGTCAAACGATGTACTGATAATCGCCAAGCTGCCGGGCACGAGAAGTGCAGCGCCCACGCCCTGAATGCTCCTCGCAACAATCAGCTGTTGTATGTTCGCGGCAACTCCGCAACTCGCGGAAGCCACCGCGAAAATTGCGACGCCCAGCACGAAGATCAAGCGGCGGCCGAACAGGTCGCCAAGCGAACCGCCGACGAGAATCAACGCTCCCAGAAATAGTCCATAGGACTCAACGATCCATTGCACATCAACGACCGTTGTATGAAAATCGGCTTGCAGCGCGGGTAGGGCAACATTAACGACCGTGCTGTCGATGAAGGCCAAGCTGGAGCCGAGAATGGTCGCAGCCAGGATCCACCTTCTCGCCGCTGACGCGCACGGAACTTCGACATCCCCTGCCCGGATTACAGCTTCATCGCAAGGCGGCCTCATCGACGCTATGGATGCGAGTCAGTAAGCTTTGGTTTCTGTAGATGGCTGAAACATTCAGAGTGACGCCTGGCTGAGTTTTGCTGCCAGCCCGTCGGCGGTGCTACACTGCGCCCATGGCTGCCAAAAAGAAGGCGAAGAAAAAAGCGGCGAAGTCGAGGACGACTCGCAAGAAGGCTGCGATAAAATCTCAGCGACGTTCCAAAAAGTTGACAAAGGTGAAAGCCTCTTCGAAAAGGCCGGTGAAAAAGAAAGCTTCGGCCAGGACACAGACTCGAAAGAGAAGCGGGCGTGTGGGTGGCCGAAGGGTTTTGCCGGAAAGTCTGGAATCTCGATCCGGCGAACAGTCAGGAGATTTACAGGGCCTGTCCGGCATTGAGGGTGCCGATTCGGAAAGCGTCGACGAATTGCTCGAGGAAGGAAACGCGTTCGAGGCAGACGTAGTGCTCGGGGTGGAAAACGCCGGAACCGAGGAAGGACGAGAGGTTCGCACGCATGAGGTGCCCGAGGATGATGTGCCCGGTGAATACCTCGATAAAGATTAGAGACTGTACAAAGTCTGTGCAATTCGATCTCAAGCAAGCTTTTCTGAATTGAATCCAGCCCCGCAATCGGTGCACATTCACTCGAGCCTACTTGTGTCCGAATAAGCGCTTCCCGGGGCAGCAACGTACACCGAAGTTAAACGGGTTTTCTAAAACTCCGCGATCATCTTTTCGCGTTGGCGAAGCCACTATCCACACAATTAGGCGCCGCATTCTCTTTCCTCTTGCCTTCCTGTCGGCACCCGACGGTCCCTTTTGGGTTCCGTGATGTCCAGCACCCTGCGGCTCTTGTTACGAAACGCGAACAGAGCACGTTAACAGGCTGGAAAGGCCGGGAGCTGTTGTAGGATATCTGGAATCTCTCGCGGTTCTCCGGCCTCTGCAACGACTGCCTTTCAAGGTAATGCCTCGCGTGGCCGTTGGGCCAATTCCTAAGGTTAGGTATCCCGCTGGACTCTATTTCAACTCGACGTGAAAAGGAGGAACACACCATGTCATACACACACTGGATGCGGTTTTCGGTTGCGTTACGTTTGTTTGCTATGGCTGATCCAAAACAAATCCCTCTGCGTTTCGTATGCAGCGTCGCAATGATTGCTGCTCTGCTGGCGGCATCCTCCACGGTGGCTCCGCTTGCCAAGGCCGCGGGGTTGTCGAAACAAATCAATTTCGGCCAGAACGTTTATATTTTCAATCCCAACATGCCACTTAGCCAGATTCAGGCTACCGTCGACGCGGTCGCAACCGAGCAAGTCTCCAACCAGTTCGGGACCCAGCGCTATGCACTGCTGTTTGAGCCCGGCACCTATGGATCGAGCGCCGCCCCGCTCAATTTTCAAGTCGGCTACTACACCACCGTGGCGGGCCTTGGCCAGTCTCCGACCGACGTTGTCATCAACGGGTCCATCGACGTGTACAACCAGTGCAGCGACGGCAGTTGCACCGCTCTTGTGAACTTCTGGCGATCATTGTCGAACCTGACCATCAACGTAACCAACTCAAGCTTCGGCTGCCACGCTGGTGAATTCTGGGCTGTGTCACAGGCTGCGCCCATGCGTCGGGTCCTCGTCAACGGCCTCGTCACTTTCGAGGATTACTGCACCGGCCCTTCGTTTGCGAGCGGCGGCTTCGTCGCCGATTCGCAGTTCGCCGGCAGCACCGTGATCAACGGCTCGCAGCAGCAATGGTTCACCAGGAACAGCAATCTCGATGGCTGGACCAATGGCGTCTGGAATCAGGTGTTCTCGGGGGTGGTGGGTGCGCCCGCCCAGTGTTTTCCCGGGACCCTGCCCGCATGCGGCGGGAACCCGTACACTACGCTCGCGACCAGCCCGGTGACGCGCGAAGAGCCATACCTGTACGTAGACGCCAGCGGAAACTACAACGTCTTCGTCCCTGCCGTGCAACATAACTCTGTGGGCACAACATGGGCCAGCGGCCCAACGCCCGGCTCATCCATCCCAATCTCGAAGTTCTTCATTGCGCAGCCGACCAACTCCGCGGCGCAAATCGATGAACAGTTGCTCTTGGGCAAGAACCTCATACTCACTCCTGGCGTCTATAACCTGAATCTGCCGCTGCTGGTCACACGTCCCGATACTGTGGTGCTCGGTATCGGCTTCCCCACTCTGATTCCAGAGAATGGAATTGTTTCGATGATCGTCCTTCCTTCCAAAGGTGTGATGGTCTCGGGGATGATTTTCGATGCCGGAGTTCCCAACTCTCCGCTGCTTCTTCAGTTTGGAACTCCATTCGGGGCAAGTTCCAGCTCTGACCCGTCGGTGCTGCAGGATGTTTTTTTCCGCATCGGCGGCGCTGAGCCAGGAAAGGCGACGGTCAGCCTGTCAGTCGGCAGCAACGACGCTATCCTCGATGATATCTGGGCATGGCGAGCCGACCATGGCAGCGGCGTAGGCTGGACGGAAAACACCGGTGACACTGGGCTCGTCGTCACAGGCAACAATGTGACCGCGTATGGCCTTTTCGTCGAGCACTACCAGAAATATGAGGTGATCTGGGCCGGCCAAGGAGGCACCGACATCTTCCTTCAAAACGAGATGCCCTATGACCCGCCAAGCCAGGCGGCATGGATGGAGGCTCCCGGCGTCGATGGCTGGGCGGCCTTCAAAGTTGCCGACACCGTAACCAGTTTCAAAGGATATGGTATGGGCAGCTACAGCTTCTTCAACCAGGGCGTAAACATTTTCGCGGCCAACGCATTCGAAGTTCCCCACACGCTTGCACCGTCGAGTATGAACGATCTGCTCACCATCTTCCTCAGTACGAGCGGATCCGGCGGAATCCTGAATGTGATCGACAACACAGGAGGGTCGTCGACCATCGCCAATCCGGATACTCCAGTAACTGTGGTGAGCTACCCATGATGATTTGACCTGACGTCTGAATCGACCGATCCGGGCCATCAAGCTCCGCTTCCATGTACGAGCCTTGCTTGATCCTCGCGAGTCAAAGCCTGGCATCGGTCGATTCGGCTCGTCACAAATGCTCGTCGGCAGGGCCCGCTACGTCGAGTTCGTCGAGCGTGCCGGAAATCGTGAATGATCCACCGGTCCGCCAGTCTTCCGAGTTGCCTTCTTTCCGAATTAAATTGATCCGCGCGTCAATTCTTAGTATTTTGCTTCTGAAGTCGTTCCTCGCCCGAGGTGCAGTTTGCCGATTAACGCCGTGGACTCGATCTCGCCTGCGCTGGAGCACACCAGGCAGCAACTGTTCAAGCCCGTTCGGATTGGTCAATGGACGAAGCTTGCTTTTGTCGGCTTGCTGGCGGGAGAACTCGGTTCCAACGGATGTAGCCGCTCCAACTTTCATCTTCCCCGGCATGCTGGGACCACGCCGCACATTGGGTTCCCGGGCCCTCTGGGAATTGATCATGCGCTCTTGGCCGCTTTTATCGCGGCCATCATTGTCGCCGTGCTCGCCATCGGAATCATCATGATGTATGTAAGCAGCGTGATGCGCTTCGTCCTGTTCGATAGCATTATCGCAAGAGAGTGTCATTTCCGCTGGAGTTGGAGCCGCAGGCTGGACCCGGGATGGCGATACTTCGTCTGGAAATTGCTTTACTTTCTCCTTACCACGGCGGGGATTGTCCTACTGGTTGGAATCCCATCAGCCTTTGCATTCGCCGCGGGGTGGTTCCGGGAACCGAAAGAACACCTGCCCGCTCTGGTGTTGGGCGGAATCATTCTTTTCCTGGTTTTGCTCATTTTCGTTGTCGCAGCAGCGCTAATTCTCGTACTGACGAAAGATTTCGTCGTTCCCCAGATGGCTCTAGAGAACATTAGTGCAATGGAGGGATGGCGGCGCCTTTGGCCAATGATGAAGGTGGAGATGGGAACCTACGCCGGTTACATCGGGATGAAGATTCTGCTCGCCATCGTGGCCGGACTTATGATTGGAATCGCTGCGCTCATCCTGGGGCTGTTCTTCGCCATACCCACCGTGGGACTCGGCGTCCTTGCTGTCCTCACCGGCAAGGCGGCCGGGCTGAGCTGGAACGTTCAGACGATCACTCTGGCGGTTGTCATCGTATGCATTTTGCTGGCAATCTTCCTCTATCTGGTCTCCCTGATCTCGGTCCCCGCCATCGTTTTCTTTCCCGCCTATTCCATATATTTCTTTGCGGCGCGATATCCTCGGTTGTACGCAGCCCTCTACCCCGCATCACCTGTGGCCCAAACAGTGGTTACAGCGCCCCCGTTGCTTTAGCCTGGCCGTTGCCAGTCTGTTTCTTCAGGACAAGTCCCGCTAGAACAAGATGCGTAGCCATGGCGTCACTTTGCTGCTGTGCTTACCCATGATCTGGTTCGAGCGGATTGTTCGACTGAGCTCAGTACGCGTTGAACGTTTACGGCGTCCTGAAAATTCGCATGAAACGTCTTATTCTTCTCAAGCGACTGCAGAAAATCGGCCAAGGTCAGAATGAACGTGTGTTCATACCCGAGAATGTGTCCGGGCGGCCAGAAATTCGATGTGTAAGGATGTCCAGGTCCTGTCACCAAGACGTTATGACTACCCTGCACTTCCGCGGCGTCATCGGCGTTGAACACATGAAGGCGATTAAGATCCTCCAAATCGAAACGGATAGCGCCCTTTGCCCCATGGACTTCCAAATAGTTCCGGTTTTGGCAGCCGATCGCAAAGCGGGTGGCCTCGAAGCTGCCCACGCTTCCATTCGCAAAACGCGCAAGCATCAGTACTGCATCATCTACCTGCCGGGCGGGAGTAAAGGTGTGAATAAGAGCTGAAACTTCGTCGACCGGCCCATTTAACATCAAAGCCAAATCGAGGGAGTGCGAGAGCAGATCGCCCATCGCTCCAGAGCCAGCTTCAGACTGCTTGAATCTCCATGCATCCGGGCTGACTGGGTCCGCTCCCCAGCTCTGCAGATACGTGGCCCTGTAATGGTAGATTCGACCTAATCTTCCCTCGTCCACCAATTTCTTGGCGAGAGCAATCGCAGGTACGCGGCGATAATTGAACCAGACGAGCGTAGGCACATTCTGCGCCGCTTTAGCCATGCGCTCCGCTTCCTCCAGGGACATGGCAAGCGGTTTTTCACAAAGGACAATCTTCCCCGCTTGGGCGGCGGAAGTCGCAATCGGTGCGTGGAGATAATTGGGAGTACAGATGTCGATGACGTCGACATCTTTTCGTGCTACTACAGCTTCCCAATCGCTTGCCACGTCTTCCCAGCCCCACCGCGCAGCCATCGCCTTAAGCTGCGGTTGATTCCGTCCACAGATAACTTTCAATCTAAGTTCGTAAGAAGATTCACAAAAATGGCCAACCTGATGAAAGGCGTTGGAGTGCGCTCGTCCCATAAACCCCTGGCCGATCATCGCGACATTCAGTCGTTTCCGGAATGTCATACTTGTCTGTCTAGGTATCCTCGTCCCCACAAACGCAGAGCAAGGCCGTCAAAGACATGTCACAGGCTTAGAACACGAAGCGCAACGCAAACTGCATGAAGCGAGGGGTGGTTAGCGTCGAAAGATATTTACCGAACTGAGTCGGGTCGTAGGAGAGCGAAGGTTGAGCGGAGTCGCCTACCGGTCCGCGCACGTCGTAGCGTACCGAGTTCGTTGCGTTGAAGGCCTGCCAACTGAACTCCAGACGCTTCCGCTCGCCAAGAGAGAAATCCTTGCTGACCCCGGTGTCGATATCGAACATGCCGTCGCCAATGACGTTGTTGCGGACTCCTGATTCGCCTGGCCATTCCGGGCGGAAAGCCGCCTCCGCCGCCGCCGGATTGGCGAAGATGTCCGGACCGATGCCCACGCCATTGACAATGGCGTTTTTAGGGTTAGACGCCACAGGAGCCGGCCCGTTGGGTTCCGCGTCACCCTCGATGTTCCAGTTGGTTGACCAGGTGAAACCGTTATCGATCGTGATCGGGAAACCGCTGGTCCAGCGGAACACGCCGGAGACGTGCCAGCCGCCAACTAAGGCGTTTAGCGCCGGGCCCGCGTTTCCGACCAGCATCTGGCCTTTGCCGAAGGGGAGGCGATAGACCAGGTTCGCGTTGATCTGGTGGAAGGCGTTGAAATCAGAGAGCCCGCGCAGAGACAGCGGATCCCAGGAATTGATGACAATACCGCCGCCGTTCAAGTCGTTCCCGGTTCCGTTGGTTCCTTCATAAGGACCGACTCGCTCGGCCGCAGACGCTTCGTCGAACGATTTCGAAAACGTGTAGTTAAACTGTCCGCGCAAGTTTGCTCCCCATCGGGCGTTGTAGGTCACCTGCAGCGCGTTGTAGTCGGAGGTACCGATGTTGCGCCATGAGTAGAGCGAAGCGAACTGGTCATGGAAGAAGCTGTATGGGCCGTTCTTGCTGTTTGGGAGCGCAGGGCTCAATCCGGTGATGGAACTGGGCAAATCCATTTCGAACAGAGAGAAGGTTTCGTTGTGCGGGAAACAAGTCCAGAGTTCATAAATATTCTGTGTGGCCGTCGGATTGGCGGGGAGATTCCCGGTTGCGCAATTGAGGGACGCGGAACCTGGAGGGGAACCTTGGG
>JBARKD010000223.1:0-7262 GCA_049800615.1 Acidobacteriaceae bacterium
GCGCAGCTTCATGCTTAAGTCGCCTTCCACAATCTGGCAGTGATAGAGGTCCATCTGGACTCCCAGGGCCGGTTTTCCCGCTTCCTTGACGATGGCATGTGCCTCGTCCTGCCGGTTGAGGAAGTAACCGGGCATGTCCCGCGTGTTGATTGGCTCGATCAGCAAGCGAACGCCCGCGGGAGCGGCCAGCTCGGCAGCCCAGGCCAGATTGTCGACGAACGTGCTGCGCAGGCCCGGTTGCAACCCCGCCATCACATGGATTCTGGGGCAACCAAGGACTTGCGCATATTCCAACGCCGTGCGAATCCCGGCGCGGAACTCCTCTACTTTGCCGGGCAGCGCAGCGAGTCCACGCTCGCCGGCTGCCCAATTTCCGGGTGGCGCATTGAAGAGTACCTGGGACAGCCCACGCGCGCTGAGCCATTCCGCCAACTGCTGCGCCGGGTACTCATACGGGAACAGATATTCGACTCCGGTAAAGCCGTCTCTGGCGGCAGCGGCAAAGCGCTCGGGAAATGCATATTCCGGGTACATGAAGGTGAGGTTCGCAGCAAAGCGCAGCATAGGGTTGACTCCTACCAGGAAGCGCCGAATTGCTGGCGCAATCGATGAATCTGCTCCTCTGTCAACGGCTCTGCCGTACGGCCGGTGAGCAGCCAAAGGCGCGCGGTCTCTTCCAACTCCTCCAGCGCAGCCATCGCGGCGGCCGGCGTGTTGTGCCATACATTGGGGCCCAGGCGGTCGATCATGATTGCACGGATCGGGGTTCCCCGGCTCCGCATTTTGTCGATGTGCTGGGCGGCGAGCTCTCCAACCATCGGATCTCCCGGGCGGTGGTATGGGATGAAGGGCACATGACCAACCTTCATCACGTAATAGGGAGTAATGGGTGGCAGGATGTCGTCCTGTCTCCAGATGCCCGCGAGCGTAAGGGCAACCAGATGAGTCGAGTGTGTGTGAATCACGCACTGGGCGTCCGGCTCGGCGGCGTAGATGCGGCGGTGGAGCGCCAGTGTTTTGCTGGCGCGTTCACCACCGATTTGCACCCCGTCCGGCCCAACCTTGGAGAGCGCTTCAGGTTTCAGGAAACCAAGGCACGCATCCGTGGGTGTGATGAGAAAGCCGTCGGTCAGTCGAACGCTGATGTTTCCGGCGGTGGAGTGAATGTAGCCGCGTTCAAACAGGGAGCGGCCGACGCGGCAAATCTCCTGCCTCAATTCGGTCTCAATCATGAGTCACGACACAAGTCATGCGACAAACAAAAATGCTTTGGAGAAAAAGTCCGGCGATCCGAAGTTGCCCGATTTCAAAGCGAGATGAAGTCCATTGGTGTAGCACCAGGGAACGCCGGGATCGATTTGCGGGCCGATCCGCATCTGGCTAATCTCCAGGGCCTGCACGCAAACACCGGCGGTTTCGCCGCCGGCAACCACCAGGACGCCAACTCCGCGCTGGACGAAGGCGCGGGCTAGTTCAGCCATCGCCCGCTCGACAAGGTGCGCGTGCGCCGGGTTGACCTTCTCCGAAGGCGCTGTGGAATAGACCAGCAACGGCTGCTCTCCTTCCGCTCCCCAACATTCATCGGACCAGGCCAAGACTGCGGCTATCCCCAAGGTGAAGTCGGCATCCAGTTGTTCGGGCTCCAGTCTGTGGGCTGAGCCTCCACCGTGCAGGAAATTCCGCACCTGTGCATTGGTGGCCGTGGAGCAGCTTCCGGCCAGGATGGCTTTTCGTCCCCGTGCCGGCGGCAGGCTCGGGCGGTTGTGGGAAGAGATACCCCAATTGCGCGGCAACGCATCTCCCAATCCTGACCCCGCGGTCAGAAAACGCGCGTCCTTCAGCGCTTCTCCCAGTCTGCCCAGATCCTCATCGTTGAGTGCGTCCACAATGGCGATGGCGAATCCTTCGCGCTCCAGTTCCGCCATGCGCATGCGAATTGCCTCGGCGGATTTCGCCACCGTCCGGTAATCGATCAACCCAACCTTGCGCCCTTTCGCCGGACTCAGTTGTGCCTGCAGTACGCGCACCAGATTGGCGTCGGTCATGGGAGTGAGTGGATGATGCCGCATCCCACTGTCGGAGAGCAGCGTATCGCCAAGGAACAGATGTCCATTGACTACGGTCCGCCCGTTTTCTGGAAAGGCCGGCGTAGCGACGCTGAACGCACAATCCAGCTCCTCCATCAGCGCCTCGATTACCGGGCCGATGTTGCCGGCGGGCGTGGAGTCAAAGGTAGAACAGATTTTGAAATAGACCTGAGCGACACCTTGTCGCCGTAGCCAGCGGCAGGCGCGAAGCGATTGTTCGGCTGCGGCTGAAGCTGCGATGGTGCGGGATTTGAGAGCGATGACAACAGCGTCCGCCTCGGGTGGCGCGTCCTCTTTGGGAACATCCACGGTCAGGATCACGCGCATTCCGGAGCGCACGAGGTTGTTTGCCAGATCGGTCGCGCCGGTGAAGTCATCTGCGATGCAGCCGAGAACGGGGCCGCCAATCAAGCCACGACTCAAGGGGTCTGCTCTTTCTGGAACTGACGCACGACGGAGAGAAAGTCAGGATCGGCAGCAAGGCCGAGGCGCCGCGCCCGTGCGCTTTCAAAGGCGGAGGGCCATCCCGACATCATCCTGGTAATTAATGGGTTTACTTCGAAGACCACGAGCTTCCGTGCCGCAGGGCCTCCCGTCACTTCCAGGGCGTCGAGCATTTCGCTGACGCGGACGGTAAGTCCAGGCAGATTTAATGCGGTGCGGCTGCCCCAGCGCTCGGGGGTCGCCTCAGCGGCGGCAAGCAGGCCTTCGATGGCGCGCTGGGGGGAGGCTACGGCAGCGACCATGTCAGGCGATACCGGGCAAATTGCCTGCTTGCCACTGAGCGGCTCTCGGATAATGGAAGAAAGAAAGCCCGAAGCGGCGGCATTCGGGCGGCCGGGGCGGACAGTCACAGTCATCAATCGCGTGCTGCGCCCCTCGAGCAGGCCGCGGCGGGTGTAGTCCGCAAGCAATTGCTCGCACATGTATTTCTGTATGCCGTAGGAGGTCTGGGGAACCGGTAAGGTATCGTCGTGGATCACACGCGGCATAGGGAGATCGACATCTCCGCCGAACACAGCGACTGAGCTCGAAAAAACGACGCGCGGCTTGCCCGTTTGGCGCAGAGCATCGAGCAGGGCTCGTGTGGTGTCAAGGTTCGCGCGCAGGCCGAGTTCGAGGTCGGCTTCGCACTCTCCGGACACGGCCGCGGCGAGGTGGAAGACAAGGTCAAATTCCTGTTGGGCCAGAGCGGTGCACTGATCGAGCAACGCTCCGGTCCAGGCGCGAACCCGCGGGTCGGAAATCAAATCGTCTTTAGGCGGGTAAAGATCGGCGAGCGCCACCTGCGTTATGGCCGCGCCGCTAATCTGCCCGCGCTTGAGGAGAGTACGCGTGAGCCTGGTCCCGAGAAAGCCGGCTCCGCCGGTGATAAGCACTTTCATCCGGTTAAGGGTACCATCGTTGCCAGACATCGTTTCAACCGCGGTTGCGGGACGAGGGCCCATGGAGCGTACCAGCGAAGAAGTCGATTTGACAGGGCATGTGACGCGGCGCTCGGTTTTGCGGGCGGGGACTGCTGTCGCCGGCGTCATGGCAGTGAAGTACGCATCCGGACAAGGTTCCACGAGTTCTTCCCGGCCTTCTTCTTTTATCGAGCTGTTGCGTTCCCCGGACGGAATCGCTGTTTATAGCAGCTTTGCGAAGACGCAGCCCGCAGGCGGAGTCCCTCTGCATTACGGCGGAGCACATTGGAGTGGCGGCGAGATCGTGGTCGAGACCGACGTAACCGCCAACGGGCTGATGCTGACCCTCGCTTCACCGTCGCCGCCCGTCGCGGTCGTACATGTTCGCTGGCGCTCGGATGTAACTCCTGGCCTTAGGATTTTGGGCGATGCGTGGGAGCGCAGCTATGGCGATCTGGGTTGGCAGGATATGGTTCCCGAGCGCGTAATGCCATGGTACTTTGCCACCGTCGATGGCCACGCATGCCACGGCTATGGGGTCAAGACGAATGCGGCGGCGCTGTGCTTCTGGCAACTCGATGCGGAAGGTGTGTCGCTGTGGCTGAACGTGACCAATGGTGGCAATGGCGTCGAGCTCGGGTCCCGGAGACTGAGCATGGCCACGGTGGTTACCCGCCGCGGCAGCTCCGGCGAAGACACGCATGACGCGGTCAAGGCGCTTTGCCGGAGCATGCGCGCCCGGGCATCGCGCCCGATCGTCCCAGTGTATGGGGCCAATGACTGGGATTACAGCTATGGGGAAAGCACGGCAGAGAATATCGAGCGCGATACCGAATTCATCGTAGAGCTCTCACCCACCGGAGGTGTTCGGCCTTTCTCTGTTGTGGATGGCGGTTGGGCCAACGGCACAACGGCATGGCCGGACATGGGCAAGCTGGCAAAAGCGATCAAGCGAACTTCGGCGCGCCCGGGAATCTGGATCCGGCCACTGGAGGCCCCGCATGATGCTCCGCCGGGATTGTTGTTGCCGGGCGCGCGCTTCGGGGAAAGGGAACCCCGGTCCCATGAGCTGGCGTACGATCCCACAGTTCCGGAGGCACAGGAGCTGGTCTTGAGCAAAATGCGCGAGGCGGTGGGATGGGGCTACGAGATGGTCAAGCACGACTTCTCTACCTACGACCTGCTGGGCCAGTGGGGATTCGAGATGGGTCCGCAGCCCACTTTGCCCGGCTGGTCGCTCCACGACCGAAGCCGGACCAACGCGGAGGTAATTTCCGATCTGTATGCGATGCTTCGCCGGACCGCGGGCGAAGGCATTCTGCTGGACGGTTGCAATACCGTGGGTCACCTGGGGCAGGGTATCTTCGATCTGCAGCGCACCGGCGATGACACGAGCGGCCGGCAGTGGGAGCGCACCCGGCGGATGGGAGTGAACACGCTGGCCTTCCGGCTTCCGCAGCATGGAACCTTCTTCACTCTGGATGCGGATATGGTTGGGATCACCGATGCCGTACCGTGGGAATTCGCCCGTCAGTGGCTAATGGTGTTGGCACATAGTGGAACCGCGACCATTGTGGCCGCAGGGCCGCTTGCGCGTGGCTCTGAGCAACGCGCTGCCTTGCGCACCGCCTTTCAGCTTGCGGCCGCGGGCGGTGTTGCGGCCAGACCGATTGATTCGCTGGAGACCAGCACGCCCGAGCGCTGGCGGCCCTCCGGCAAAGGCGGCACAGAAATCCGCTATCACTGGAGCGGCCGGGAAGGCGCCTTCCCATTTCTTAGTCCCTAGAACGCTTGCTGGTGGACTGCACAGCTTGCAGCCTGTAAAACCGGGCCGGCTGACGCACAACTCACCCGCCAGGAATTAAGACGCAACATCCCGCGATTGTTAAGATGCTTGGCATGGACAAAATCATTGGGCCGATGACCCGGCGCACGACCCTTAAGCTCCTGGGCTATTCGGCGGTTTGGGCCCAGACCCGGGGCACGTTTGCCGACGGCCCGGCACTTCCCATCACGTCCGGACCCTTTCAAGCGAAGCGCGCCTCGCTCGACGCATATCGTGTCCCTGACTGGTTCCGCGATGCAAAGTTCGGAATCTGGTCGCACTGGGGGCCGCAGTCGGGCGTTGAAGACGGGGATTGGTTCGCCCGCAACATGTACATCCAGGGCACGCCGCAGTACGAGTATCACCTCAAGACCTACGGGCATCCATCCAAAACCGGCTACAAGGACCTGGTTCCGCTGTTCAAGGGCGAGAAGTGGGACCCGGAGCACTTGATGGACCTGTATCAGAAGGCGGGCGCCAAATACTTCGTGAGCATGGGAGTGCACCACGACAACTACGACATGTGGAACTCCAAATACCAGCCCCGCTGGAATGCGGTGGCTGTCGGACCTCAGCGCGATATCGTCGGCTTGTACAAACAGGCTGCGCGCAAGCGGGGATTGCGGTTCGGCGTCAGCGAGCATCTCTCGAACAGCTTCGATTGGTTGGCGCCGGCGCACCTCAGCGACTCGACCGGCCCGTTGAAGGGGGCGCCTTACGACGGAACGGATCCTAAGTTTGCCGACCTCTATCACGATTACTCTCACATGCCTGCCGACTTCGCGCAGACGGCGAAGGCTATGGGCCGCGTCGCGCCCGACTCCTGGAAGATCGAGTACTTCAACCGCATCAAGGATTTGATCGACCAGCATCAGCCTGATCTTCTCTACACCGACGGCGGCATTCCGTTTGAAGAGTATGGACTCGCAACTTTGGCTGAGGTTTATAACGTCAGCGCGGGGCTGCACCAGGGCAAAGTGGAGGCTGTTTACTGCAGCAAGGTGGCGGGAGACTGCGCCGTTGGCACCTGCATCGTCGACCATGAGCGCGGCGTCTCCGATGCGATCTCGGAGACGCCGTGGCAGACCGACACCTGCATCGGCGATTGGCATTACAAACGGGGGGCGCAATATAAGACTGCAAAAAAAGTGATCGATCTGCTGGTCGATATCGTGAGCAAGAACGGAAATCTTCTGCTCAACTTTCCGTTGCCAAACAGCGGCGAGCTGGATCCTGAGGAGATGAAGGTGCTGGCCGGTATAACGGCCTGGATGGCGGTCAACAGCGAAGGCATCTATGCCACTCGTCCGTGGAAGATCAATGGCGCCGGACCCTCAATTTCGGTAGCAGTTCCGCAGAAGGGATTCAACGAGGGCAAGCAGCCGCCCCTGACGGCGCAGGACGTACGCTTCACCACAAAAGGAAAAGTGCTTTATGCGTTTGTGATGGGCGCGCCGTCGGGTGAAGTGGTCATCGAGGCTCTGGGCTCTCGCAGTCCGCAGGATCCGGGGAAGATCCTTGACGTGCGGCTGCTGGGGCACCAGGACAAACTGCATTGGAAGCAAGACAAAGACGGTCTCAAGGTGCACGTCCCGGCAGCCAGCTTGTCGGACGTCGGTGTCACCTTCAAAGTGACCTTGGGCTGAGGTGCGGATGCGTATCAAGTTTCTTGTCAGCGTGCTCCTGCTGGCTGCCGGGGCGACGGCCTGGGCGCAAGGGGTCGATCACTCGATGCTTCTCAATCCACCGGCCGACAGCTGGCCGTCGTATCACGGCACCTATGACGGGCGGCGGCACAGCAAACTGGATCAAATCACTCCCGGGAATGTTAGCTCGCTTACCTTGGAGTGGGCATTCCAAACCAATCAGAGAGCCGACATCAAGGCTTCTCCGCTGATGGTCGATGGGGTGATCTACTTTTCGGTTCCAGACAATGTGTGGGCG
>JBARKD010000224.1:0-14536 GCA_049800615.1 Acidobacteriaceae bacterium
AACTCCGCCCAGCGCAGGAATGAGGTCGAAAAAGAGCGTCTGGGCGGAGTGTTTAGCTTTTTCGGCGAAGATTCCTGGCAAGCAACAAGCAAATTAACGTTCAATTATGGCCTGCGTTACGACATTACGATTCCGCCGCCATTTGGCACCCTGTCCACGGTTGGGCAGCAGGGGGGGATACAAACAGGCGACATGGATTTCAACAACGGAACTTACATTCTCAACTTTCCTGCGCCTCCTTGCGGTGCTACGGTGTTCGCGCCTTGCATACCAGGGGGACCGGCCTTGCCCGCCAACGTAGTTCAGCTAGGTTCCGGCACAAAGATGCAGGCTACGCATTACAACAACCTTGGACCGCGGATAGGTGTCTCCTACAGGCTCGATGACAAAACGGTCGTCCACGCAGGTTTTGGAATTGTGTATGACAACTGGGGAGTAAACTTCCAGATGTCGCAAAATCTTACCGGAGGCTGGCCGGGTATTGGAAACCAGATCGCCGCTAACCTGAATCAGCCTACAGCAAGCTCACCAACGCCGACCGTGATGGCCCAGAATCCATTCGCCGCAGGCGGAAATACAAACCTTTATCCGTCGGCGACGCCCTTCACTGAAATCAATACCTACTATGACCCGCATTTTAAGAATCCATATTCTGAACAGTGGGTCCTTGGCTTTGAGCGCCAATTGAACCAATCCACAACGGCGACGTTGAACTACGTTGGTAGCGTTTCTAAGGATCTGGACGTCGGCGGGTACTACAACACTGCACTGACGCCGGGACCGGGTGATCCACAGTCTAGAAACATATACAACTATATTGTGCCCACCCCGTACGATCGTAGCGTCGGTTACTCGAACTACAATGCCCTACAGGTCTCGCTCGACAAGCGATACAGCACAGGCGTTGGATTTCAGGTCGCCTATACGTGGTCCAAAACGATGGACGCTGGAACAGATGGCTGGTTTGGCGGGGGATATCCTCAAGACCCCTACAGCCCTGGAGCTTATGGCAGCTATTCGCCCGCAGGCTATGACGTCACCAATAATCTCGCGGTAAACACTCTTTACCGGGTTCCCGTAGGCAGGGGGCAGAGATTTTCCACCGGGAGACGGTGGTCGGATTACATCCTGGGCAACTGGCAGATCAATAACATTTTTAGCGCCCATTCCGGGCTACCTTACGCTGTAACGATCAGCAGTGACATCGCGAATACAGGGAATGGCAACACTTATGAGTCGATGGATCTGGTAGGGAATCCGCATTTGCCGAAACCGACACCCGGAGAGTGGTTTAACACTGGCGCATACGCAGTCCCTGTCGGCTACACCTACGGCACCTCCGGGCGCAATTCGCTACGAACAGAAGGCTCGTGGGACCTCGATTCGTCTATATTCCGCGAGTTCCCAATTACTGGCGAAAGAATTATCCAGTTCCGCGCGGAGGCATTTAATCTCGCGAACCACGCTGTCTTCGGATACCCTGCATCCGATTACAATGATGGGACGTCGTTCGGTACGATCGACACCACTTTCAGTACTCCTCGTGAGATCCAACTTGCGGTTAAGTTCATTTTCTAATGGCTTCTCCAGCAGCTGGATCATTTGAACGACGCGCCGGAGGATCCTCCCGCCATGCTGTAGCGTTAGCCGCTCTTGTGGGCGTGCTGGTGATCAGCTTCACCAGCCGCCTCGTGGCGCAGGCGCCGCGATTTTCCGACAGCAGTGACTACACGGCGATGCTGGATGAACTGCATCACAATCCGGCCCACCCAAGCCGCGTGAGCGCAGGCACATTACTTGCAACAGCACAACCGCAAGCGGGACTCAAGGTGAGCGAAACTGCCTCCATACTTAGCTTGGAAACCAGCTTGTGGAGACTGGAAGTTACAAAGAAGGATTGGGCAATGAGGTTGACCAACAAGCAGACCAACCTTACATGGCAGTTAGGGGATCCGAAAACGCATTTAGCAGGCATCGCTTGGGGCCAAGGTACGGATCATCCAGCCACGATCGCGCTTGCGGCTGTCCAGCATACGGAACGGCACGGAGATAGTTGGCAGTTGGAAGTCAGGGTCGCAGGATCGACTGCCGTCGCCATCCTGGAAATCGCGGTGATCTCCCCAAGTGTGGTTCGCCTGAGGATCAGTCCCCCGCATCTCGAAGGTCTCGGCGATATGACGTTGAACATCAGGGGCGCGGGCCCATTTTTTGGATTGGGCGAGCGATTCGATCAGGTGAAGCTCGATGGACTCAAAACCGTGTTGCATCCCGAAGACCACTTGGGCCAGCCGGGACACAACTGGACATATATTCCGGTGCCTTTTCTATTTGCGCCGCGCGGGATAGGCATTTATCTTGACACGGCGGCGGTAAGCACCTTCGACCTGACGCAGGCCGAGAAAGAATCATTGGCGATCGGGCTCAGGGATGCTTCTGTAGATAGCTACTTTTTTCTAGGCAATCCAAAAAGTATTCTCTCGAGTTACACCGCTTTGACAGGGCGCTCTCCCGCTCTTCCGCCGTGGGCGTTTGGGGTTTGGCTATGTTCTTATCAGGGTCCGCACAAGGTGCTCGAGGAGGCGCGCAGGCTGAGGCAAGATAAGATTCCGGCGAGCGCAATATGGACCTTCGATGTAATGGGCGAAGGCGATATTATGGGCTGGCCATTGTGGTGGACAGGCTACTATCCGAATCCACGTGACTTTACCGATCAGCTCCATTCTATGGGATTTAAAGCCCTGACCTATGTTCATCCTTATATTCGATCCATGCTCGATCCATACAATCTACCGAATCGTTTTTTTACAGATGGGGTACGAAACGGTTTGTTCGTTCTTAATTCGCAGGGGGAACCAACTGGACCGGTGTACGAACCGTATACAAACGGTAATGTCGATTTCACCAGCCCGGCGTCCGTTGATTGGTGGCAGGAGAAGGTTCTGGATATCGTGGTCAAGGACAACTTCGATGGATGGATGGAGGATTATGGAGAGTGGGTGAAAGACACCGACCGTTTTGCCGCCGGCCTAAGCGGGGACAAGATGGCGAACCTCTATCCGCTTTTTTATCACAAGATCACCAATGAGATCGCCCGAAAAGCCAAGCCGGATGTGGTTGAGTTTGACCGGTCCGGCTACGCCGGCTCGCAGGGGTACACCCCGGTTGTTTGGGGAGGCGATCAGCTCCCGGATTGGAGTCAGGACCGCGGACTTCCCTCCGTTGTCCGCGCCGGCATCACCGCGGGCTTGTCGGGGTTTGCTGTTTGGGGACCAGACATCGAGGACAATAGCCACTCCAAGGAGCTGTGGACTCGCTGGGTGGAATTTGGTGCTTTGACTCCAATCATGCGAAATCATTCATGGAACAAACCGGAAGGTGTGGTGACCCTCTGGTATGACGAGGAAACGATCAATACTTTCCGGAAGTATGCCAGGCTGCACATATCATTATTCCCCTATTTCTATACTTATGCTCAGCAAGCCACCGATTCGGGACTGCCGGTTATGCGCGATCTCTTGCTCGAGTTCCCAAATGATCCAATGGCTTATGATCTGAGTGACGAGTACATGCTGGGCGATAAGATTCTGGTCGCCCCAGTTGTTGTCCAAGGCGCAGAGAGCCGCTCAGTCTACCTCCCGCAGGGCTCCTGGGTAAACTACTGGAGCGGGGAGATCGTGGATGGAATGCGCCAGGTAACTGTCGCCGCGCCGCTTCAACAGATTCCGATCATGGTGCGTTCAGGCAGTATTCTTCCAGAGATCAGTCCCGACACCGAAACGCTGGTTCAGGGTGGACCTGCGACTGAATACCAGACATCGTCGAGCGGCCTTATTTGGCGACTATTTCCTGCTACGACTCCTACTCGGGACAGCTTTCGTCTCTATGACGGTACTACGGCAAAGGCGGACCAGGAGCCGTCGAGGATAGAGCTGCGGGTGGAGCATTCTCCCACCCTTCGGCACTATGAAGTGATACTGCCGGCGCCGTCCGTGCCACGTTCGGTTTTGATTGGGGGCGAATCGATAGCTGAGATCCATGTCGCAAATGATCAAGGTGAAAGGCCGGGCTGGCGGATGGACGGACAGACCTTACATGTGTTCCTTGAGGCAAGTGACTTTGACCTGACGATCACAAGGTGAAAGGGAGCAGGCAAAGGCGGGACCAGCGGACGTTTACTTGGGGACACCTCACCTGGACCATCACACCGAGCCCGGAAGCGCTCATGAACGGCCTGGTCATGATCGGCCGGGCGGAGGCAGTTTTCTTGAAGCATCGTCGAGCACCAACACCCAGTCTCCCTCCGCCGGCGGGATGAATTTCTGTTTCGCCTTGGTTGCGAATTTCCCCGCACTCTCCGATTCTCCCGTGCGTGGGTTATACCACCAGCCCTGCGCCGCAGTTCCAGCCACTTTGGTCAGATCGACGGTGAAAGCCCGCTTGGTGGGCAGATACGCGATGATTGTGCCGCCGTCACCCGTCCGCGCAGCCGCCAAATAGTCCAGACCGTTGAACTCCCCCAAGCCATCCACAACGACTTCGTGTTTTTCGTCGGGGATCAATTCAGACCAGGCGCGCGAAGCAAACAGGGTCTTGAGCCGCGCCATATCTTGCGAGCCGACAGCGTTCATTGCCGCTTGCCAGCCTGGATCGAAGAGCCAAACCGGTCGATTTCCCAGAAACTGACCGGTCGCGCCACACAGCATCGCCCAATAGGCCTGGCGGCGGATCTGTACCTCCGAGGCATTGTGTTCGCCTTCGTAGCTCGTTTCGATCAGAACGAACGGCATGGTCGGTGTGCGGTTGTAATCAACGAGGAGCTTCCGGTGGACGATCGAATAGGTGTAGGTGGAATTCACATCCAGCCATCCATCGTTCTTGTATTGATCCATTGCGGAGTTTTCCGGGTGGGCATGCGCCGTGAACAAGTGCCGGGTGTCAAATTCTTTTATGCCCTCAGCGACGGCATCCACATCTTCCCGCGCGGTTTCCGGATTGCGGTCGCCGCCCATCACCCAGACGATATTGTCAAAATCGCGGTACCGCTTGCCGACATATCGCCCCCAGTTTCGGCATTTTTCCGGACCCTGTGCCAGCGCCTCTTTGACCCATCCTTCGTTGGTTCCTATATAGCCGAGGTAGATCGGCGCCAGAAAAACCTCGATTCCCTTCTCTGCCGCTTTGCGGATGACCCAATCGGCGTGTTCGAAATACTTTTCGTTCGGCGTCGAGAAGTCTCCGGGGGTGGTAAAGGGTCCCTCACCATAGCGATCGATCGGTCCATGAAACTGATGCTCAATGAGATTCACGAGGATGGTGTTGAATCCCTTCTGCCGCCGATTTTCCAGGTATTGTTCCTCTTCTTCCCGGGTGAGGCCCGGAATGATCGACCATGGAGAATCGGCCAGGATTAGAAACGGCGTCCCCCCTTGATCGACCACATGGCGATGGTCTGGGCCAACGCGGAGTGGGTAAGGGTTCTTTGACCGATCGGGGACAGAGTCGGAGCCGGCACGAGGCACCAGTAAGGCGAGGGCCGTTACGCCGGCTAGAAGCAAGCCGCAAGTTCGAATCATAAGGAGGAAATCACCATTGCTTTCTCGTATCGGTACAAACTGTTCAAGCCGCAGCTCGAGCGCACACGGTATCGCTCCATTCGCCTGGAAATTTGCCGCCTGGCCAAACCGATCAGGCTTTCCACGGTGCCCGGCAGTCGCGCGGTTCCGCGCGTTGCATCCCTGGGCGCAGCATCCCCTTCGTTGGCAGTATTACTGCATACGGTTGTTTATTTTCTTTTTCTTGTCAAGATATTTCTAAGTGGCAACAGCTACGATAAGATGGGTTTTCTCATCCACGAGACGGAAAGGGCTTGGCGGCTACATGTTCAAGACGGTCGAGCGGAACCCGAGCCTGACAGACAGGACAGAACGGCAAATCGAGCAACTGATCGCCGATCAGACGCTCCGATCGGGCGAGCGGCTGCCGCCGCAACATGAATTAGCTGAGCGTCTCGGAGTCAGCCGTACGGTCATCCGTGAGGCGGTACGATTCCTTATGGCCAAAGGGCTTCTGCAAGCACGAAAGGGTTCTGGCATCTATGTGCGGCGCGCGGAGGCCGGTCATCCTGCCCAGTCCCAAGCCGACGATGGGCCCCAGGAAGACCCGCACAAGACGAAATCGGCAGAAAGCCAATCGCGGGGGGGAACGGGACATTTGCTACCCGAGGAGCGGAGAAGGCGGATCATCGAGATGCTCCACCATAGCGAGCGCATCACCGTTTCGGACCTCTTGCAACGATTTGGCGTCTCGCGCGTAACCGCCCGAGCTGACTTGGATTATCTCGCCGGCCAAGGGGCCCTGGTCCGGTCCCACGGTGGGGCGCTCAAGAACATGGACCCGCGCAGCGATTACCCTCTCCAGCTCAAGCAGACGCTGCACCACGCCGAAAAGGTCCGCATCGCCAGCGCCGCCGTGAAGCTGATCAACGATGGCGATACTATCGCTTTTGACTCCGGCACCACCACTTGTGAAATCGCCAAACAAATCAAGGGTCTGAATTTGAACTCCCTGACCGTCATCACCAACGCTTTGAACATCGCCAACGAATTGAGCGGTCTGCCGTCGGTATCGCTCATCATGACCGGCGGAATCCTACGCCACAAATCAGGCTCCTTTAACGGCCCACATGCCCTTGAAACCTTGCGTGACCTCAATGTGGACCACCTGTTCCTGGGCGCAGACGCTATCGATGTTGAGGGCGGTTTGACTACACCCGACATTCTCGGCGCCCAGGTCGCCCTGAGAATGATCGAACTGGCGCAGCAGGTAACCGTGGTCGTCGATGCCAGCAAGTTCGGACGTCATAGTTTGACCCTCAGCGGGAAAACCGAAGACATTGATCGGGTGATCACCGATGCCCGGGTAAGCGCCATCCACGTTGATCGCCTTCGTCAGCGGGATGTCGAAGTCATTATTGTTTAGCTGTTGCGTCGTCCTTTGGCCCCTGAGGGATCGTCAAACATCTTTTTTTGCGAACCACACATTTTCTTCCTCGTACTGATTTGTTTTTATTGACCATTATCTTTCTTTTACATCCTTTCCGTTGACATTCTGATCTTTCTCTTCTAAAGTAAGCGCCAAATCAATCCCCGGGATCCCGCACGAAACCATCTACGCGCCGAGCTTCCTGGCTTGGCTTACTGGATGAACAGGTCAAATTCAGGAGGGTGGACTGTGAGCAAAAGTCTAGGGCTCTTCATGAGACATTTCCCAAGCTGGCCTCCCGTTGCATTCCTCACCGTTCTTGTGTTTTCCACGGTTCTGATATTCCCCGGTAGTCGATTGAATGCCCAGGTAGAAAACGGTATCAACGGCACGGTCATGGATACGAGCGGGGCTGTCATTGTCGGCGCGCATATAACCGTTACCAATATTGCTTCAGGCGCTGTATCCCATGCCACAACCTCATCCGCGGGCACCTTCACGGTGGTTGGATTGCAACCGGGGGATCATTCCGTGACGGTGGAATCGCCCGAATTCAAGAGAGTGAACACTGTCTTGAACGTCGAGGTTGCCAAGATGTCAACGGTTAGCTTTCGTATGGAGCCTGGAGCAACCACCGAAACCGTGCAGGTTAAAGAAGCTGACATCTCGCTGAACACCACATCGCCCGTAATCGGCACAACTCTGGAACCTGAGTTGGTCCGGACCGCTCCCATCGAAATCAACGGGTTGGCGCGGCAGATCGACTCGTTTATGTTTCTTGCTCCCGGCGTGTCCGGGAATGCCAGTGCCCATAACATCAATGGCGGCGTCACTTATCTAAATGAAGTCCAATTCAACGGTGTTCCGGTTGCATTTGCGGACTACGCCGGGAACCAAACCTACATCAATCCGCCCTATGAGTCGGTCGACGAGTTTCGCGTCAATAGTTCGACCTTTGATGCGCGGTACGGGATCGGGCAAGGCGCCGTCACCTTCAACATGGCGTCCGGCACCAGCCGGCTTCACGGAGATGCCTTCGAAATATTGCGCAATCAATTATTCGATTCCGACGGATTTTTTCCCGTCCGTTTCTCGGCCGACGGAAAACCGGAAACTCCCATCAACCAGCAAAACAACTATGGCTTTACCCTCGGTGGGCCGGTGATTATTCCCAAACTCTACAACGGAAAGAACCGCACGTTTTTCCATTGGAGTGCGGACTGGTTTCGGCAAAATCAAGCCCAGACTGCGATCGGCACAGTACCGACTGTTGCTATGAAGAACGGCGATTTTAGTAGTTTTGTCGATACCACCGGAACGCTGATTCCCATTTATGATCCGCAAACCGGCCAGCCATTTCCCGGGAATATCATTCCCCAATCGCGCTTCAGTCCGCTCGCTGCTTCGCTTTTGCCCGCCATTCCTAATCCGGATCGCGCCGGCCTGGTCAATGGCCTGCAAAGTAATAAGTCTCCCGCCGTCCCGTCGGTGGCGATTAGCCAGTTTCTCTGGGCCTACACGGTCGACCACAATCTGAGCTCATCGCAAAGTATCCATTTTAGCCAATGGCGGGACAAGGTGACGTCGCCCACTATCAGCGTGGCTCCCATCGTACCCCTCACCAACGAATTGCAAAGCGGGGTCAATAACAGCAACATCGGTACGGGGTTTCTGCTGAATTATGTAAAAACCGTCTCATCCAACCTGGTGGTGACGGTAGGCGCGGATTGGATCGGATACCTCACTGACCAGAACAATGCCAATATGAACGTACAGTTTGCCGGCGTGGTTGGCGGCAATACATTTCCCGAGGTTGGATTCGACGGGCAAAATGCGCCAACTTCGTGGGGGGTCCCTGGCGAATACAATGAATGCTGCAACGGAGGCTTTACCAAGAACGACAGCCGCAAGCTAGGCGTCGTCTTGGTCAACAACTGGCTATGGACCAAGGGACGCAATACCTTTAATATTGGCGGACAGTACCGGCACACCTGGCAAGACATCATCACCTGTCCCTATTGCGGTGGGACGTTCAATTTCAGCCAGCGGACGACGTCCACTCCGGATTCCAACGATCCAAATTTCGGCAGCTACGGAAGCTCTTTCGCAAGCTTTCTTCTCGGCTACTCAGATGCGGGCCTGCGCGCTTTGTCCGCTGAGGCGTACCTGCGAAATAAGGAATTCGCTTATTATCTCCAGGACGATATCAAGTACAACAATCGCCTTACCCTTAACGTCGGTCTCCGCTGGGACGTTATGGTTCCATTTACTGAAGACCATAACAACGTCATCTATGTGAATCAATTGACACCGAACCCGGGGGCCGGCAACCTGCCGGGCGCGGCCACCAAATTCGGCAATTGTACAGGCTGTGCCGGCATTACCCGAGCCGCCATTCATTGGAAGAATTTCCAGCCCAGGGTTGGTTTCTCCTACTTATTGACCCCCAAGACCGTGCTTCAATCGGGTTTTTACCTCACCTATCTGGACATGGGAGCCTATGAGTATGGAACGAGCACGGTGGCTAATTCTGTGTCGTCGCTGCAGGACGGCCAATTTCTCCGCGGCTCAACCGGCAGTAATGTTCCAGGTTACGGAAGCTGGGATGCGACCCCAATGCCCTTGCCTCAGCAAACTCCATTTGGCCCGACAATCGCCAATGGAGTGACGATCTACGCCTTCAATCCCAAGACGGATGGGAGGGCGCCCTACGATGAGGCGTGGAATGTGAGTATCCAGAGACAGCTTCCCTGGAACAGTTTCCTCACCGTGGCCTATGTTGGCAACCGCGCGCTCCATCTTATCACCACTCTGAAACTGTCCAACCAGCCCAATCCGTCGGTCCTGCAGTACGGCAGTCTTCTATCGGAACTTGTGACTTCTCCGGATGCTGTCGCCGCCGGGATCAAGGTGCCCTTTCCAGGCTATGTGGACCTATACGGAGCTTCGGCGACGGTGGAGCAGGCCCTGACTCCATTTCCTCAATTCGGCGCCTACTTTCCTTTGTTTGAATTGGACGGGACCGCATTCTACAATGCGCTCCA
The DNA here is from genome assembly GCA_049800615.1 of Acidobacteriaceae bacterium. Classification (GTDB taxonomy): domain Bacteria; phylum Acidobacteriota; class Terriglobia; order Terriglobales; family Acidobacteriaceae; genus PALSA-350. The sequence continues at coordinate 10,026 of JBARKD010000224.1, forward strand.
GGCGCAAGGGGAGAAGCGATTTTCCAATGGGCTAAGCTATCTCGCCACCCTTACGCTGTCAACGCTCACGGCAAATGCAGTCACCGGATCTACGACTTTTTCCCCCAACGGCCTGAATGCTTATAACCCGAGGCCGGAATATTCACCCTCTAATCTAGGCCAGAAGTACGCATCAAATTTCGTCGCAACCTATGAGCTGCCTGTCGGTTTGGGCAAAAAGTACCTGAATTCCAGAGGCCCATTGGCACAGGTATTAGGCGGTTGGCAGTTTAGTGGAATCTTGACTTATTCGGGCGGCAACCCTTTTGGAACATACAATGACTTCAATCCCCTGCTGGTGAATTCCTTCGATCGACCGGACATTGTTGCAAATGTGGGACTCAAGACGTTTAACTACGGCTTGTCAAAAGCCTATTTCACAGGCAAGACGGCGACGCAGCCGATACAATTCACAACTAATGGTTTCGCAAACACCGGGCCCTGGGCGGTCGGTGATTCAAAGCACTCTTATGCGGCCTTGCGCACGCCGCCTCTGAGAGTAGAGAACTTCGATGCCATAAAGTACTTTCATATAACCGAGGGAGTGCGAGCCGTTTTGCGTGTCGACTACTTCAACGCTTTTAATCGAACACAGCTTCAGGCTCCCGATAACGATTCCCTCGACACCACATTTGGTCAGATCACGAATCTAAGCTCGCAAATCAGCAACAGGCAAGGACAGGCCACGTTTCGCGTGGAGTTCTAGGGCTTGCGAACAGCGTGGGTGAACAGAAACCGGGAGAAAGAAAATGTCAATCAATGGAAACGGTGGGCCAGTCAAAGGCGGAAGTTGGCTGGACTGGGGCATGCAGAATCGGCTGGCCCGCATCTTTGACCGGCAGAGTGGTAAGACCGTGATGCTGGCGATCGATCACGGATATTACGAGGGAGCGACGTCCGGACTGGAGCAGGTGGACCAAAGCATTGTCCCCTTCGTGGATCAGGCGGACGCCCTGATGGCGACCCGAGGGGTGGTGAGGACCTGCATTCCCCCTACTTTCACCCGTGCGGTGGTCCTCCGGGCGAGTGGCGGGCCAAGCATCCTGAAGGAACTGTCCAACGAAAAGATCGCGCTGGATATGGAAGACGCGCTGCGTCTCAATGCAGCGGCTCTTGCGGTGACGGCTTTCATCGGCGGCGAATACGAGACGCAGACAGTGCATAACATGACCAGGTTGGTGGATCTTGGCAACCGGCATGGAGTCCCAATCCTTGCGGTTACCGGATTCGTGGATGAAGCGAAGATAGACGCTAAATATTTCCGCATCGCATGCCGTCTCTGCGCCGAGCTGGGAGCACATTTCGTCAAGACTTATTTCGTCGAAGACGGTTTCGATTCGGTCGTCTCTTCTTGCCCGGTCCCGATCGTCGTTGCCGGGGGCAACAAGGTGTCCGCGTTGCAAGCTTTGACCATGACCCATCGGGCGATGCAGGCAGGAGCTGCCGGCATGGATATGGGGAGGAACATTTTTCAGGCGGAGTCGCCCGCCGCCATGATTCAGGCGGTGCGATCCGTAGTGCACGGCGGAGAGACTCCGAAAAAGGCGCTCGAGCTTTATGAGTCTCTCAAGAACGGCGCCCCAGTGCAGCGGCTGAGCGTATGAGTCGATCCGCTCTCGGAGCTTTCTCGGCAGGAATTCTGTTGATTTGCTTTGCCGGCAATCAATGCCACGCCGAGCAGCAGAAGCCCGCGAGCGGAGCGCTCTCGATCCTGCCTTCCAACCCCGCCTACTTCCAGTCGGCTGATGGCACGCCCGTGATCCTGGTCGGCGATTACGAAGGAAGCCCGACCGCCGCTACAGGAGTAACCACTGATCCGAATTATGACTTCCGGCTGTTCTTCGACACGCTCAAGGCGAACGGGTTCAACGTTGCCCGATTATGGATATTTTATGGACTTGAGGCGGAGTGGGACAGCGAAACTTTCCCGGATGCGTATCACCGCTATAACATCATGCCGTATCTGCGCACCGGACCCGGCACCGCCAACGACGGCAAACCGAAATACGATCTCACGCAGTTCAACCCCCTGTACTTCGAGCGGCTGGCTGCCGCATGCGCGGCCGCGCGCGAACGCGGTATCAACCTGCAGTTGATATTGATTGACGCGTGGATTTTTCGCGTTCCCCTCATCTGGAAATACCACGTATTCAATGCTGCGAACAATATCAACGGAGTCGATGGCGACCCCCGCGGTACCGGGCAAAGCAGCGACCCGGACAGCGGTTCTAGTTCCTTGAGCAATACCAGGGTCCTCGAAACAGAAAAGGCGCTCGTCGCCCACATCATCGACTATGTCAACAATTTCGACAATGTCTATTATGAAGTGGCGAACGAGAACTACTACAGCCAGGAGTGGGAGTTGAGCATGGCCCGCTTTGTGCATAGCTTCGAAGCGAACAAGCCAAAGCAGCACCTGGTCATGCCTTTGGATCTGCCGGATCACGACTACGGAGGTGTGGCGTTCGGCAAGGATTTCCATAACGACCATACCAAGAGTTGGAAGACGTGGGATCTGCCCCAACTTCATGCGAAGCTGATGGCAGCGAGAAACCTCAAGCAACCGCTTATCTACGATCCGGATGGTCTGGAAACTCGGGACGATCCGATTGTTCGCCGGGCGTTCTGGACGGCCTTCGTCAGCGGCGCAAATGTCGATTATCTCGACTACAGCATGCAGCCGGAGGACGGTGGAGACGAACGCGGCTTACGGCGTTTAGAACTGCGGCGGCAATTAGCAATTCTGGCTGCCTTCACTCGCCAACTATCCCCCTGGGAGATGCAGCCGGAAGATGGACCGGTACACTCCGGAAACGGCTATCTGATGGCAGGATCTCGCAAGGCCGTGGTTTACCTTCCAGTCGGTGGGCAAGTCGAATTAGACATGGCAGCCATGCCGGGTGATTTCCACGTCAGGTGGTTCAACCCGCGAAACGGTCTGTTTGCTGAGTCTTCGTCGGTGGCCGGAGGCAGGGCGAACAGCTTCACCGCACCGGATCACCGTGATTGGGTGCTTTGCCTGGAGAAAGATCCAGGGGGCCGCTGAACAGCCGTCACATCGACTGTCTACTCTACCGGGCCTGCGAGAATATAGGGACACTCTATGAGCATTCAGCAACCCATAGACACTCGCCTGGCTGGCATTGTCGATGCGCATCGCGCCGCCATCGGCCGGGCGCGCGGGGAGCTGACCACCCCTGCCCTCATCCTGGATCTTGAAGTGCTGCGGCGAAACATCGCTGCCATGGCCGAGTGGACGAAGACCCATGCCAAGATCCGCCCGCATACCAAGGTGCACAAGTGTGCCGAAATTGCGCGGCTGCAGGTTGAGGCCGGCGCGATCGGGCTCACGACGGCGACGGTGTGGGAAGCAGTCGCCATGGCGCGCGCGGGGTTGGATAACATCCTGATCGCCAATGAAGTGGCTGGCGAGGAGAAGCTGTCTTTGCTCGCCGACACGGCGCTGAAGACAAACCTGATAGTAGGGGTGGATCATCCCGACGGAGCCAAAGCACTCTCAGCCGCAGTCGAACGAGCCGGATCGCAGATTGGAGTTCTGGTCGAAATCGACATTGGGCTGCGCCGAGGTGGCGTACGCAGCGATGAAGACGCCCTACGGGTTGCGCAAACAGTGTCCTCGCTTCCTGGCCTGGCCCTGCGCGGCGCCATGGGATATGAAGGCTGGGTGGTGATGGAACCCGACCGGCAGGTACGAGCCCGGAAGGCGGCGGAGGCGATCGGGCGTCTGGTTGCCAGTGTCGAACGATTGGAGATGGCAGGCTTCCCCATGGGCATTGTCTCGGCGGGCGGCACCAACACCCATGACATGACGGGCGCGCATCCACGCGTCACCGAGTTGCAGGCGGGCTCCTACGCGTTGATGGATGCCGCGTATGCTCCGCTGAGCCCTGGGTTCCGGCCGGCGCTGACCATGCTCGGGACGGTCATCAGCCGGCAGGGGACGACTGCGATCCTGGACTGCGGCACCAAAGTCGTTGCGGTCGACTTAGCTAACCCTGTGCCCCTGGATTCCGCGATCCAAGTTCGTGAGTTGCACGAAGAACATGCGCTGTTAGATGTTGCTGCGGATCACGCCCTGAGTTTCGGAGACCGGGTGGAGCTGACGATAGGCTACTGTGGAGGCACGGTCAATCTGCATGATGTTTACCATGTCGTTGAACAGGACCGGGTGGTGGATATCTGGCCGATCCTGGCGCGAGGGGACGGCCGCGGATCGGGAGCGCGAGGCGCTCGAATATGAAGAGCCACGAGAACATCGCGCTTGCCGGTGGTCGAACGCTCACTGCCTACGAACTCTGGTACGGACGGAACGAACCGCCGCCCCAGCGGACTGCGTTGCGCGCGGGTTCCCTCACCGCGTTCCTGGAAGGCAGCGACCTCCGCGACCTGCGTTTCGGCAGAGTGGAACTTGTGCGCCGGCTGTATTTTGCCTTACGCGATGAGAACTGGGA
>JBARKD010000225.1:0-11722 GCA_049800615.1 Acidobacteriaceae bacterium
GCCGTGAAACACTTTCCCCGACGCCTCGTGGGAAAACCGTCCTTTCCGCGCTCCACAGAATTGTCGTCCCGAGCGCAGCCGAGGGATCTGCGGTTTGCCTGACTCCCCACCGAACCTGCCGTGAAACACTTCCCCCGACGCCTCGTGGGAAAACCGTCCTTTCCGCGCTCCACAGAATTGTCATCCCGACCGAAGCGGAGGGATCTGCAGTTTTCTTCCGCCTAGGCCGCTTTGTTCGTTATGAGAGCTTGTGACTTAATTCCGCCGTATGCGGGCCCCGCTCCGAGCCCGTCTTGCCATACCCAGGGGACCTGCCGTTTGCCTGTAGAGCAAAACAAACCGCTACAATCTTGAGTCAACCTGGGAAAAACCGGAATCCAAGTTTCAAAATATCGCGCTCTTCAGCGCCTATTGCCAGGAACGAGGTGGAAATGCCCCAATCCCCGCGATCCCCTAATTTATTTCGACTTGGGACGCTTGCCAACATTGCCGCGGTCATTGGCATAGCGGCGATAGCTTTCATCTACACCGCCGGTTGGCTGTCGCCGCACAGGCTAACCCCCGAAAAGCTGGTAGCGGCGTTGGCGCCTCCCGGTGGCCCCGCCTTGGGGCATCGCCGCAATCACGCCAAGGGCATTTGCTTTACCGGAATATTCGAAGCCAACGGCGATGGTTCGGCGCTCTCCAGGGCGCAGGTTTTCCTCCGCGGTCAATATCCGGTCCTGGGACGCTTCAACCTGGCCACCGCGGATCCGAATGCCGCGGATGCCATGGTCCGTGTACGCGGCATCGGACTCCTCATCACCACGCCCGACGGGCAGCAATGGCGCAGCGCCATGATTGACGCGCCGATCTTTGCCGTTTCCACCCCGCGGGACTTTTACGAGCTGCTGACCGCCTCCGGGAGCAAAAACCCGGATGCCATGAAAAAGTTCATTGCCGCCCATCCCGAATTCCTTGCCTTTGCCGGTTGGGCCAAGAGTGCTCCCTGGACCGCGAGTTATGCGGAGGAGCGCTACAACAGTCTCAATTCGTTCCTGTTTGTCGATGGCGCCGGCGTCAGCCATCCCGTACGTTGGTCCCTGGTTCCGGAGGCGCAGCCGGTGTCGATCACACCCGAAGAATTGGCCAAACGCGGTCCCGATTTCCTTGAGCAGGAGATCACGCAGCGTGTCGCTGCCGCCCCGCAGCGCTGGCAAATTGTCATCACCGTCGCCAACCCTGGTGACCCGACTGCGGACCCCAATAAAGCGTGGCCCGCGGATCGCCGCACCGTGGATGTTGGCACGCTTTCCGTACAACAGGTCGAGCCCGAGCGCGACGGCCCGTGCCGCGACATCAATTTCGATCCGACCGTCCTGCCGGCCGGAATTACCACGTCGGATGACCCATTCCCGGCTGCCCGCTCAGCCGCGTATTCACGGTCCTACAACAGTCGCACAGCAGAAGAGGCCGATTACCCGCGTACCGCGACCGGTAGCCCAACGACAGGAGCAGCGCAATGACAACCGACCGCAAACGCTTCGCCGTGCCGCAGCGATTGCTTCACTGGCTTATGGCCATCTGTATCCTCTCCATGTTGTTCATCGGCGTAGGGATGGTCTCGACCGTTACCCCGGCGTATCTGACCTTGGTCCAGATCCATAAGCCTCTTGGTATCGCCATCCTGCTGCTGGCGCTGATTCGTCTGGGGTTCCGTATTTTCTACGGCGCGCCTGCGCTCCCGGCCGATCTGCCCGAGCCGATCAAGCTGGCTGCCAATCTGTCGCAGGTCATCTTCTATGTGCTCATGATCTGCATGCCGTTGATCGGTTGGGCAATGTTGTCCGCTGCATCGTACCCCGTGGTGCTTTTCGGCAGTGTGCATCTGCCCTCGATCCTGCCTCTAAGTCCAACGCTTCATACACTGCTGTGGCGTGCGCATTACTGCCTGGCTTTTGCTTTTTTCGCGTTCATCCTCATGCATGTTGGCGCGATACTTTTTCACAAGCTGATTAGAAATGACGGCATATTCGAAACCATGGCGCCCGTCTCCACACCCCATCCACCGGAGTGACCGGTTGACTCAGCCATCGCCACGCGCGCATAGAACCATCGCCACGCGCGCATAGAACTATTTCAGTGGTAGCCCGATCTCGCGTACCAGGGCCCGATACCGGCTATCTTCGCTCCGGCTTTTGTCGCTCCGTTGCGCTCAATCTGCGGAAACTTGCTCCGCCGTAAGCGTGGACGGCAATCTCCACTGGAAGGCGAACAGTGTGAGCACGTAAGCCGATCCTGCGGCCAGGAAAATGAGCAGCGCATAGTGGGTCCACAGCAGCCCTACCAGGAAGGTGAACAGCACGCTGCCGGCGGCGCCCACCGCTCCGCCGATCCCGACGACGGTCCCCACGGAGCTCGTAGGAAACATGTCAGACGGCGTAGACAGCAGATTGGAAGACCAGCCCTGATGCGCCCCCGTGGCCAGGCACAGCAGAGCGATCGCTTGCCAAAGCGACGGGACGAAGGGAACCAACACCACCGGCACTGCGCACAAGGCGGCCACCAGCATCGCCAGTCTTCTGCCCTTGGCAACCGGATATCCACGGCGTAGAAAGAACCCCGCCAGCCAACCGCCGGCGATGCTGCCTACCGTCGCGCCGATGTACACGATAATGAGCGGCACTCCCAGGTGCTGCATGTCGACATGGAAGCGCTCGTTAAAGTACTTCGGCAGCCAGAAAAGATAGAACCACCAGACCGCGTCGGTCGTTCCTTTGGAAAGGGCGAATCTCCACGTGCCTGCGTTGCCCAGCAGAGCCTTGTAGGCGGCTGGTGGCTCAGACATCTGAGCCTTGGCGGCAGGATTGCCAAACTTGGCATGAAGCCGGTCGTAGGGAAACGAAAGCCAGCCCAGAAGCCAGAGTAATCCCAGGCTGCCGGTGGTAAAGAAGGCTGCCTGCCACCCAAAGCGAACAGCAACCAGGGGAATGAGCAGCGGCGCGATGAGCGCCCCGGCGCTGGTCCCGGAATTGAAGATCCCCGTAGCCAACGCGCGCTCTTCGGTGGGGAACCAGTCCGCTGTCGCCTTCAGGGCCGAAGGAAAATTGCCGGACTCTCCCAGGCCAAGCGCGAAGCGGGCAATCCCAAAACCCATCGGTGTTCGCGCGAAGGCATGGCTGATGGATGCCAGGGCCCACAACCCGATCGAGAGAGCGTAGCCCCGCTTTACCCCGAGCCGGTCCACCACTCTTCCCGCGACCAGAAACCCCAGTCCGTAAGCAAGAATGAAGCAGTTGACGATGTTGCTGTAGCTCCGGTTGTAAAGGCTTATGTCCCGGTCGCCACCAAGCAGGTGCCGCAGGATCGGTTCCACCAGGCTGAGCGCCGACCGGTCCATGTAGTTGATCGTGGTTGCCATAAAGAGCAGGCCACACACCAGCCAGCGCAGATTGGATCGTTTTTCAGGTGAAGTCATGTAATGTTTTCTGGTGCTGGACCTGCTGTTCTCGTATCCAGCCAGGCGCTAAACGTCCATCATGTACGGAGCGCCCTGAGGACGCGACAGCATGCGGTTCGCATCGTCACCGTTCTTGAAACGTTCTTTGACCGGATCCAATGCATTGCTCCCCTTGCCAGGTGCGCCCTAACTGGTGAAGGTTAGCACTTTCGCGTCCCTCTGTGCTTTGAGCACCAGCTCCGCGGCTAGCAGCGCCTGTTCCTGGTTCTGTGCGTCGTGGGTACGGTTGACGATGTCGGCGACGAATTGCGGGCCGAAGGGCAACTCCACTTTGCTGCAGTCCATGAATGTCACCTGCTTCTGGTCCACCATGAAGAGGTGGTTGCCGCCGGGTTTGCCGGCGATATCGATGTACTTCCTAAGCTCGATGTAACCGTCCGTTCCCAGAATAAAAAGGCGTCCGTCCCCCCATACGCTTATGCCGTTGGGCGTGAACCAATCCACCCGCACATAGCCCGCCCCACCATTTCCATGCATCATCATGTCGCCGAAATCCTGAAATTTCGGGTGTGTGGGATGGTTCACGTTGGCGATCTGCGACCCAGTCACCTCAGCTTTGGTTGAGCCCGTGTAGTAGACAAATTGGTCCGCCTGGTGGGAGCCGATATCGCACAGAATGCCGCCGTATTCGACTGGATCCCAGAACCAGTCAGGCCGGGTAATGTCGGTCACTTTATGGGGCGCGATGTTGACGGTCTGTACCACCTTCCCAATGGCTCCAGCTTTGATCAGGTACCCGGCCTGGACCGCCGCGGGCACTTCCAGCCGCTCGGAGTACATGATCGCGAACATCTTGCCCGTCTCGGCCGAAACCTTGCGCACCTCGGCTAATTGCTCAAGCGTGGTCACCGCCGGCTTATCGCTGAGAAAATCCTTGCCATTCTTCATGGCGCGGACGCCCAGGGGAGCCCGCAGCCGCGGAATCGGCGCGCCCGCGATGAGCTTGAGCGACGAATCCTCCAGCATCTCCTCTTCGCTCTTTGCCAGTTTGGCGTTGGGGTAGATCTTTTGAAAATCCGAAACCGCCCTGGGCAGGTTGGACTAGAAGGAGACTAACTCACCCCCGCCGCGAATGACCGCCGCGGTCATTCCCAGGATGTGATAGTGGTCCAGGCCGATCACACCGAACTTAATAGAGTGTTTCGCGCCCGCGTCGGGGCCGGCTCCGGCGACCTGTTCCACCATGTGGCCGCTCGCCGCGTGTAACCCGAGCGTCGAGGACATGCTTACTGCTCCCATGACCTTCAGAAATGAACGGCGATCTACATTCTCTTCCTGCACGCGTCCTGTTCCACATGCCGTCCCGCTCTTTGGTACGGTCCCCCGGTGATTCGTCGCGGGATCATCCTACCCAATTCGCATCTGGGAGTAAACATTGGGCTTCCGCGCGCCCGCTCTTTCAGTAATCAAAGATTACGACCTTTTGGCCGGCCGTCTGTCCGCAACCCTGCTCGGCTTCGCCGTCCTTACCCGGCGCGGCGTAGAAGCTCGTCCAGGGAGAGCGATCGCAAAGTCTGGACTTGCGCCCTCACGTTGACAGCCGTAGCAGAAGGTTCAAGGGTCTCTCGAATGATAAAGAGGGGCCGCTGTTTGATTTCCGTATAAATTCGGCCGATATACTCCCCCAGAATGCCAAAACAAAACATCTCCACACCGCCAATAAAGAGAACCGCCAGGATCAGCGTCGCCCAGCCGGCCACCCAGCGCGGCGTGAAGATGCGAACCGCCAGGCTATAAAGAATGCCCATGGAGGCCAGTGCTGCCGTTACCAGGCCCAGTATGGTGACAAAGCGAAGTGGCACTGTGGAAAATGAAAATATTCCATCCAGCGCCAGGCTCACCATCTTGCGCAATGAATATTTTGTGGTTCCCGCCAAGCGGGCTGCGCGCGCATATCTCACTCCTATCTGCCGGAAGCCGATCCAGCTCGACATGCCCCGCAACAGCGGATGACGCTCCGGCATGGCCAATAAGGCCTGCACGGCCCGCCTGTCCAGAAGGCGAAAATCGCCGCTATCCAGCGGAATCTCTACATCGGAAAGCCGGTTGATGACGCGATAGAAAAGCTGGGCGCTTCGTAGCTTGAAATTGCTTTCTCCAGCGCGGCTCTCGCGGACGCCGTAAACTACGTCATACCCTTCGCGCCATCTTTGTAGCATCTCTATGATGAGTTCCGGCGGATCCTGCAAATCAGCATCAATGATGACAACGCACTGCCCGGTCGCGACCGAAAGTCCGGCACTAACGGCCGCTTGATGGCCAAAATTCCTGGAGAGCATAACTGCACGCGTTTTAGGAAAACTCTCATGCAGATAACGAAGAACTTCTTCAGTGCAATCTTTTGAGCCATCGTTGACATAAACTAACTCATATTCGCCTTCGAGATTGGCCTCCAGCACATCCACTAAGCGCCCATGGCAATGCAGCAGAACTTCCTGCTCGTTGTAGCAGGGAATGACAATGCTGATGATCGGGTTCTGTGATGGCATGCAATTCTCCGCGTCCTCGAGGATAGTCACAACAGGGCTTGGGCATCGAAAACCACTAGAACTGGTCTCATAAATAGACAAATTTCGGAGAGGCCGCGCATGAGACCCGCCCTCGAAGCGGGGCTCAGGGTCCAACCAGAAGCCGCACACCCACATATGAGACAAGTTCCAGAAACTAAAGAGGGCAGTTAGTAATGTACTGCCTCAAATCAATTAATAGTTCTCTGTGCATAGGGGGCTCTTTGGCTATCACAACCCGAACAACATACAATCCGTCGTACTTGTTCGCGTGGCCCATCAATTGCACTCAGTGAAGCATATGTGCACTTAGTGAAGCGGTGCTTTCACAGGGGGGGTCTTCTGACGAAGTATACCCCAATTCTTGTAAGCCCTTGCGATTATCTAAGGCAATTATGTTCTTTCAATAAGATGAGGACGAACGTCCTCGCGGCTTCCGCGATGGAAGCAAGAGTCGGCGGGGCTGCGGTTTCTATCGCATACTTATGTGGATGTTGGTCCGGCGGGGGATGTTGCTTTTGCGCGGACGCAAAATTTCATCGGATTGTGCACGTTGTTTTTAGAGCGAAGAAGCCAACAAAAGCGACGTTGTTGTGCTCTACTATTTTGATGGTCACTGGCGCGACACAAGAACCCAAAGCTCGCGTCCCTGCTGCTTTCGACGGCGCGACCATTGAAATACTTTGCCTGCTCGCCCTTCTTGTGCCGGCCGCATTGATCCTCCTCGTGAACAATGGCTCGATGCCGATGTTGCTTTGGGATGAGAGCCGCAATGCTAACAACGCACTGGAGATGAGCCGCAACGGTCACTTGCTGGTGACTTATTTCAACGGGCTCCCCGATCACTGGAATACCAAGCCTCCTTTGTTGATCTGGATTATGGCTTTTCTGTTGCGCCTCGGCCTGTCGCCGCTTCTGGCGCTGCGTCTGCCTTCGATGGCCGCCGGTACCGCTACGGTGCTGGGAATTTTTTTCTTTTGCCGCGTTCAGCTGCAAGATCGGGCCGCGGGCCTATTTGCAGGACTGACTCTGCTGTCCGCTCCCTTGTTTGTTGGTTGGCACGGCGCGCGAACCGGCGACTACGATAGTTTCGTCACTCTCTTCACAACGGCCTACACGCTGGCGTTCTGGAAGTACATCGAAACGCGGGATGGAAAGCGAACCCCTTGGCTGATTGCCGCCGGGGTGGCGCTCACCCTCGGCATACTCACAAAAGGCGTGGGAGGAGTGCTCGCGCTCCCCGCCCTGTTGCTGTATTCGCTCCTGCGTGGCCGCTTTCTCCACCTGCTCCGCGATCGGCAACTATGGTTGATCCTGTTCGCTGTGACTCTTGTCTGCGGCGGCTACTACCGGCTGCGCGAACATTTTGATCCCGGATATTTAGCGGCTGTAGTCAATAACGATTTTGCCGGCCGCTATCTCGCCGTGAACGAAGAGCACCGCGGAGGGCCGCTTTTTTACTTCAAAGTATTGGCGCTTCGCTACCAGCCCGGTTTCCTGCTGCTCCCATTTTGCGCGGTCCCATTCTTCAGAACAGATGCAAGACGCCGCTCCCTTGTCCTATTGTGTATTCTCGTCTCCGCTGTCTTGTATGCGGTTCTTACAAAATCACAAACCAAGCTCTTTTGGTATATCGCCCCAGCCACGCCTTTTCTGGCATTAGCTTCGAGCATTGGACTGTCTCAGGGCTTGGATTGGCTCAAAGCGTCCCGAGCCAAAATTCCTGCAATCCTGCGCCCGCGGGTGGCGTACACAACCGTGGCCGTCATCTTCTGCGTTGCCATTGCCGCTTGCCTTGACTACTACCAGGTTAGTCTGCGGCACAAGCTGGATGGGATGTATTTGGGGGGCAGATACGGCCCCTTACTGGAACAGATCCGGCAACGCGGGTTGACTAACTCTCTCGTGATCCTGGACGAGGGGTCGGATGTACCGGGCGACACGACCGGGATCCTGACCCATTACAGTCCCGAAGCTGACTTCTACTCGAAACTGGAGAGCCGTCGCGGTATGCGGATCCAGGTCACTTCGCCCGGAGTTCCCATACAGGCGGGAACCTGGGTTGCTACCTGCGACCCGCGAAGTATTCAGTGGCTGAACGAACGATACAGGTCCATTGCCGCCCTGCAGCCAGATAGATGGTGCTCACTCAACCGCACGCTTGATCCTAAGTGACTCGCCGCCCTCTTCCGTACGTTGCCGCTCCGCCTTCCGAAGCCCGCTCGTGATACCCTGCGGCATTGCATTTGATTCGCATCTTGTTTTGTATCTGGGAGTAAACATTGGGTTCCGGCAGGTTCGATCTCTCAGGAAAATGTGCGGTAGTGATAGGCGGTACATCGGGTTTGGGCAAGGCAATCGCCCTGGGACTTGCTGAGGAAGGCGCCGACGTCGTGGCCGCCTCCCGCCGTCAGGAAGAAACGGAGCAGATTGCCGCGGAGATTGAGGCTCTTGGCCGCCTCTCCTTCGCCGCCACGGTAGATGTCCGCGACCGGTCATCGATCGAGGCACTCCAAGAGAAGGTTCTGGATCGTTTTGCCAAGGTCGACATCCTGGTCAATGCCGCGGGCATCACGCTCAAAGTGCCAACGCTGGACTGTTCCGAGGAAGACTGGACCAGAGTCCTCGATATCAACCTGAACGGCGCCTGGCGCTCGTGCCAGATCTTTGGCAAGACGATGGCGGATCAGGGCTTTGGGAAAATTCTCAACATCGCCTCGCTTTCCACTTTCGTCGCCTTCAACCAGGTCGCCGCCTACGGAGTCAGCAAAGCGGGCCTTGGAGCCCTTACCAAGTCATTGGCCATCGAATTGGCTCCCTACAAGATCTGCGTGAATGCCATTGCTCCGGGCATCTTCCCCACAGCCTTAAACGCCGAGCTGATTCTGCATACTGACCGCGGGCGCGAGCTCAAGACGCGTACCCCGATGAAGCGCTTCGGTGACATGGAAGAACTCGTCGGCGGCGCCATCTACCTGGTTTCCGACGCAGCTTCGTTTGTGACTGGAGAAATCCTGGTCATCGACGGCGGATTTCTCGCCAGCGGAGTCAACCAATGAAGATTGTGAGCGCCAAAATAATCGTGTGCAGCCCTGGCCGCAACTTCGTGACCTTGAAGATTGAAACCGACCAGGGCATCTACGGTTTGGGCGACGCCACGCTGAATGGAAGGGAACTCGCGGTTGCCAGCTACTTGGAAGATCATCTGATCCCTTGCCTGATCGGACGCGACCCTTTTCAAACCGAAGACATCTGGCACTACTTCTATCGTGGCGCGTATTGGCGTCGCGGTCCCGTGACCATGACCGCGATTGCCGCCATCGATATGGCCCTGTGGGATATCAAGGGCAAGGCTCTCGGCGTCCCGGTCTACAACCTGCTGGGCGGAAAGAGCCGCACCGGGGTCATGGTCTACGCCCACGCCACCGGGCGCGATACCGCCGAGACGATCGATGAAGTGCAGAAGTACCGCGCCAAAGGATACATCGCCATTCGCGCACAAAGCGGTGTTCCCGGCCTCAAATCAACCTACGGCGTCTCCAAGGACGACAAATACTACGAACCGGCGGAACGCGGACTGCCCTCCGAGAGCCTATGGTCGACCGAAAAGTACCTGCGCCATGTTCCCAGGCTGTTTGAGGCGCTGCGTAATGCACTGGGAGACGACCTTCATCTCCTGCACGATGTTCATCACCGTCTGACGCCCATCGAGGCGGCGCGGCTGGGCAAGGAGCTGGAACCCTACCACCTCTTCTGGCTCGAGGATCCGGTCGCCGCCGAATTGCAGGAAGGCTTTCGCCTGATCCGCCAGCACACCACCACACCCTTGGCCGTGGGCGAAGTCTTCAACACCATCTGGGATGCCGAGCTGCTCATTCGCGAGCAGTTGATCGACTACCTGCGCATGAGCGTGGTCCATGGCGGGGGGCTGACCCCGATGAAAAAGGCGGCTGATTTCGCGGCTCTTTACCATGTACAAACGGGCTGCCATGGAGCCAGCGACATGTCACCGGTATGTATGGCCGCCTCCCTCCATTTCGCTCTGGCCATCAACAATTTCGGCATGCAGGAGCACATGCTGCATCCTCCTGACACCGAGCGTGCCTTTGTCCACGCCTACGACTTCAAAGATGGCTACATGTATCCAGGCGATCAACCCGGTTTGGGAGTAGATATACGGGAAGACGTGGCTGCGGCCTTCCCCTACCAGCGAGCCTACCTGCCCGTGAATCGCAAAGAGGACGGAACCCTGTTTCACTGGTAACCCTCCAGACTGTGGGAACGGCTAAACTCGTAGTCAGAACGGAAGAGGAGATCTTAGGTATGTCGGAGAAGTCTTCGCAGGAGCCTACCCGGCGCAGGTTCCTGGGGGTCAGTGGAGCTGCTTTGGCCGCGGCCATGGTTCCGCTGGCGCAGGCCCAGGAAAAACCGGTCCGTTCAGCGGACCACAATCAGCCCAACGAGGAACAGCCGGGCGAAAATAACCAGGCTTTGGATGACGAAAACCCAAGTTCTGTCTGGTCGCCGGAAACCGATAACGGCACCGTCGAACCGTTCAAGTATTCTTTCGGGCTGGCCCATAAGCGCATTGAAAATGGCGGTTGGACGCGCCAGGTGACCGCCCGCGAGCTCCCCATTTCGAAGGCTCTGGCGGGTGTCGAGATGCGCTTGGTCACGGGGGGAGTCCGTGAATTGCACTGGCATACCAGCGCCGAGTGGGCCTTCATGATTTATGGCAATGCCCGCATCACCGCCGTCGACGCCCAGGGTCGCAGTTTTGTGAACGATGTCGCTGCGGGGGACCTGTGGCTGTTTCCCGGAGGCATTCCGCACTCCATTCAGGGTCTTGGTCCCGACGGAGCCAAATTCCTCCTTGTCTTCAACGACGGAGACTTCAACGAGTTTGAGACCTTCCTGTTGACGGATTGGTTCAAGCACACCCCCAAGGAGGTACTGGCCAAGAACTTCAACGTTCCTGCATCGACCTTCGACAACGTTCCCAAGAGGGAGCTTTTCATCTTTGCCGCGGACATGCCGCGGCCTCTTTCCGAAGAGCAGGAGCAGGCAGCCCAGGGCACAGGCTCCATTGACGGCGACTACGTATTTCGTGCCAGCAAAATGCCTCCGACCAAAGTAACTGCGGGCGGCGAAGTGCGTATTGTTGGAAAGCAGAACTTCCCCGCGACCAACATTGCCGCGGCGATTGTCCGTGTAAAACCCGGCGGCATGCGCGAGCTTCACTGGCATCCACTTTCTGACGAGTGGCAGTATTACGTGGACGGAAAGGCCCGCATGACTGTTTTCCAGGCTGGGGGCAAGGCGCGGACGTTCGACTTCCAGGCGGGCGATGTTGGCTATATTCGCATGTCGCGTCCTCATTACATCGAGAACACGGGTACCGAAGACCTGGTATTCCTCGAAGTATTTCCCATTCCTACTTATCAGGACATTTCCGCGGCGGAATGGCTGGCCCACACCCCCGCCCGGCTGGTGGATCAGCATCTGAAGACCGGAGAAGACTTTCTCAAGAAAATTCCCCGCCAGGAAGCGGTCATCACGCCGATATAAATCCCGGGAAGGTCCATGCCGAGAGCCTGTGACTTTGTGGCGTGAAGGGGCGGGGCTTCAGCCCCGCCGTCAACCGCGCACTAAGTCCCGAAGGGACGGCTGAAAATACCCCAGGATGGAATCCTGGGCGCGCTGCTGACCCCCCATC